>DATNBQ010000225.1:0-4083 GCA_035571955.1 Urbifossiella sp.
CCTGCTCCCAGCGGCATACCCAAGAGCGTGCAAGACCACATGCGCCTGATGGCGGACCTGATGGTCATCGCCTTCCAGACGGACATTACGCGCGTCGCCACCCTTCCGCTTTCCAACGACGGCAGCAACCGCGCCTACAAGTTCATCGACGTTCCCGAAGGGCACCACGACCTGTCGCACCACGGCAGCGACCCGGTGAAACTCAAGAAGATCGCCAAGATCAACACCTTCTACATGGAGCAGTTCGCGTATCTGGTGAGCAAGTTGAAGGCCGCCAAGGAAGCGGACGGGAGCACGCTGCTCGACAACATCATGCTCGTGTACGGCAGCGGCCTGGGCGACGGCAACCGCCACAACCACGACGACCTGCCGATTCTGCTCGTGGGCAAGGGCGGCGGAACGATCCAGTCCGGCCGCCACCTGGACTTCCCGAAACGCGCCGATACCCCGCTGATGAACCTTTACCTCGCCTTGTTCCAACGCATGGGCGTTCCCACCAAGCGCTTCGGCGACAGCACCGGCGTGCTGAGCATCTGAGGCGTCGAAGCGGCGCGAAGACTCCGGCGACTAACGTCGCCGGCTCGCCAGGTTATTGGAGTTCTCCGGTGTCGACATTCGTTTGTCCCGGGCCGAGTCGCCGCGATGTGCTGCGATTCGGATCGGTCGCCGTGGCGTCCGCCGCGTTGGGCCCGCTGGCCTCGTTCTGCGCCCAGGCCGGCGACCGCACCGCCAACGACCCCGCCGTCATCTTCGTCTGGCTGCCGGGCGGACCGCCGCACCAAGACACGTTCGATATGAAGCCGGACGCGCCGTCCGAATTCCGCGGGCCGTACAAACCGATCGCCACGAACGTCCCCGGCATCCAGGTCTGCGAACACCTGCCGCGGCTATCGCAACTCGCCGACAAATACTCGATCATTCGCTCGGTGGCTCACAAGTTCGCCGACCACGGCGGCGGCCACAAGCGCTTCCTCACAGGCCGCGATCCGCGCGAACCGGTCGGATTCGTCAACGATACGCCGATGGTCGGGTCGATGGTTGCCGAGGTGTTCAAGGAGCGGCACGCCGCGGTTCCCAATTACATTAACGTGGTCGATGGCGGCCGGGCGCAGATCGACGTGTTCAGCTTCGGCTCCGCTTACCTCGGGCCGCACACGCATCCGTTCGCGGTCCCCGGCGACCCTTCCGACGCCAAGTTCGAACTGAAGAACCTGTCGCTGTTGCCCGGCACCGAAGGCAAGATCGACGATCGGCTCGCGCTCTTGAACAAGCTGGAGCATCCGCTCAACGGCCCGGACCTGGGCGGCAGCGCCGCCAGCATCGCGGCGCTCCGCGGCCGAGCCCTCGACCTGATCGCCTCGGACGGAGCCCGTCGAGCGTTCGATTTGCGCTCCGAATCGCCGAAGATCCGCGAGCGCTACGGCATGCACCGCTACGGCCAGCGGGCGCTCATGGCCCGCCGCCTCGTCGAGCACGGCGCCACCTGGGTCACGGTCGTCCTGGAAAACGCGACGCCGCCGGGAGTCAGCCTCAAGCAGAACCACTGCTACAACTGGGATTCGCACGCAGTCAATTGCCACATCTTCGAAGACACACAGTACAAGCTCGGCTTCCTGGACCAGGCGATCTCGGCCTTGATCGAAGACCTGTACGCGCGCGGGTTGAACAAGCGCGTGCTTCTGGTTGTGACGGGTGAGTTCGGCCGCACGCCGCGCATCGAGTACTCGATCGGCACGCAGACGAAGGTGCGGCAACCGGGCCGCGATCACTGGCCGCAAGCGCAGAGCATCGTCGTCAGCGGCGCGTGCCAGACGGGGCGAACCGTCGGCAGCACGACTTCCAAGGCGGAAGTTCCCAAGGATCGGCCGCTGACGCCGAACGACCTGTGGGCCACCGTCTTCCAGCACCTCGAGATCGATTTCAACCGCGTCAGCTTCCCGGATGGCTCTGGGCGGCCGATGCCCATGCTTCCCTACGGCGAAGTCATTTCGGAGTTGCTTTGAATCTCACGCCAAGCCGCAAAGACGCAAAGTGAATTCATTTCGAGAAATGGAAGCACGCCGCGCAGCTTAACTGGGCCGATTTTAACCACAGATGCGGCGGCGAGTTACTCGCGATATTCGCTTGCTGCGTGTCCAGGGCTTGATCCGCAAAGTCTCTGGGCGAAGGTACTATCGAGTGACCGATCGGGGCACGGAGGTGATGACGACCGCCCTGCGATTGCGATCGACGAACCTGGCGCTCGCGGCATAACCATTCAAGAAAAACAAGTTGTTTCACCCGAGTACTACAAAGAAACGAACATGTTTTCTTGCATGATGATTCCTTGTCTTCTCTGTCGTCTCTGTGTGAACTACTGTGTCTTTGTGATGAACCTTCTTCTCACCGAGCTTCACCCAGCAACGATTGCAGCAACGAGCGAGCCTTTGCTGATACGCTGAAGTCCAGGTTGCCGCGCGGCATGCGAAGTTCCCTCGCCAACCGATCGAATTTCTCGGGGTAGTCGCTTCGCTTGTCGCGAATCATGCGCGTCCGTTCCCTTGCCGCCAGGCCGAAATACATCTGACTTGCCAGGTCGCGATCCATGGCGGGGATCGCTTCCGCTGAACGAAATGCCTTGGCGGCAAACTGCCCAATCTCTTCATCCGAGGCCTTCACGAGTGTTCGCCGCAGCTTGGCCAACGCATCCGCCCCCTGAACATCGTCTTTCGGCCACGCGGTTTCCCGGGTCAACTTTCCCTCCTTCCGCGGGAATGAACCGTCGAGCGGGTGATGGCACGAGACGCAACTGAAGTTGGCGAACTCGGGCCGCGGCGTCCGCGTGCCGCGATCGGCGCCCAAGCGCGACGCCGCTTCCCCGCGAGCCGCACGGCCGACCAGCCACGCTCGCAACTCAAAACCGCTCGAGCGATCCTGCTCGAACCAGTGTGGCGGCAGGCGACGTTGATAATCCGCGAAGTCGAAGTTCAAGCGCGGATGCCCGACGGCGATCATGTCGTGGTTCATGTCGCGGACGGGGTAGCCGCGCGCCGGGTCGGCCGGCGCCCCGACGTGGCAACCGGCACAGGCCAGCGCCCGTTCGCCAAGATCGTCAAGCTTCGCCATGCCAGTCCGCTGATGCCCGTCGCCGCGGTTGACGGCGGTCCAGGTCGTGTGTTGGTGCAGCCACTGCTCGGCGTTGCCGTGGCACCCCTCGCAACCAATGCCTTCGCGGCGTAGCGCAATTACCCGCGCATCGGCCGTACGATTCGCCAGGGCCGGGTTGGTGTGGCACGCCAGGCAGCGTTCGTCCTGCGTGGCGGCTATTCCACTTCCGAGGCGTCCCATGATGCTCACGGCGAGCGGCGTTTCCAACGCAGCGAAGGCCTGGTTATGCGGATCGATGGCGAAGCAGTGTAAGGCGGCCCCGTTCCACGATCGGGAATCGCGCGGGCCGGTCAACGAATGACTCGAACCGCCGTGACACGCGGCCGACGCGCAGCCCGCCTGGCCAACGGGCGAGTACCAAGGCGGGGCTTCCGTGGATATTTCAACGCGATCCTCCGGGCTCGATTCGCCGTGCAACTTCGGCGCGTGGCCAAACAACCCCGCGGCGCCGAGCGCCACCGCGGCCCCAACCAGCATCAGGCCTAAAGGAACCAATCGGTTCACGAGAATCCCACCCCGGATGCTCCCAGTTTCTCACCAAACTCAGTTGGAACAAGTCTGCCGGCCCGCTTTTTTATATCATCACGGGCATTCCCGCCGCACGGCCCGACCGGCCGACCATATTCTCCGAATCGGGCGGGTTGAAGCGAATTCACCGAGGGAACGGCGTGCTTTTGGGCAAGGCGAGATCGGTCCGTGGCCGCATCGCGGCGATCCTCGCGGCAACCGCGGCCATCGCCGCCATCGGCGCCGGCGTTCCGTGGCTCGGCGCCAAGTTCGGCCTCTGGAACTGGCCGCAATCCTCCGCCCGGTACGGCGTACTCCTCGGCCTCGTCGGCGGCGCGATCGTCCTCTTCGAAATGGCCCTCTGGCCGCGGAAGTGGTTCCGCTCGCGGCGGCTCGGCCGTACTCGCCTGTGGCTGCAATTTCACGTTT
>DATNBQ010000226.1:0-10019 GCA_035571955.1 Urbifossiella sp.
GGTGAATGACGTCGCGGTTCGGCGGGGCTTTCGGCGGAGTGGGGTGGGTGGTGGTCATGGCTGATTCCTTCAGAACTGAGGGACTTCCAGAGACGGGGACCGCCCGATCCCTGTTTCCAGCTCATGGTACCGTCATCGCCATCTCACAACTACGGGTCTGCACCCCAAAAATAGTTGAGCAGTTCCGGCCGGCGGCGGACATGATAAAGTGTGGCCTCCGTGGACCGAAGGAAATCGCCGTGGCGACCCGGTTGCGATTGCCTGGCTGGCCGGAAGTCGCGGCCGACGATCGTGCCTTGCTGGCGCGGTTCGCCGACGAACGCGACGAGGCGGCATTCGCTGCACTCGTTAAGCGGCATGGCAGCCTCGTCCTTGGCGTTTGCAAGCGGGCCGTCCGCGATGCCCATTTTGCCGAGGATGCCTTTCAAGCCGTCTTTCTGGTACTCGCGCGGCAACCGCACGCGGCTCTCAATGCCTCGTCCATTGCCGGCTGGCTGTTCGGGATCGCCCGCCGCATCGGCATGGCCGCTTCGCGCCGCGAGATGCGTCGGATGAGACGCGAACGCCGTGCGGCAATCAATAAACAACTGGCCGCTTCCCCGGATTGGGACGATCTGCTTCGCGTCGTCGATGAGGAACTCACCAAGTTGCCGGAAGACAATCGGGCCGCGTTCATCGCTTGTTTCTATCGGGAGCGGACGCACGACGAGGCGGCCCGCGACCTCGGCTGGAGCGTCAGCACGCTGCGGCGGCGATTGGAACGCGCCAAGGAAATGCTGCGGGCACGCCTGACTCGGCGGGGGGCGACGCTGGCGGCCGGGTTATGCGCCGGCGGGCTGGCGCCGACGGCGGTGCAGGCCGTGCCGCGCGAACTGGTGAAGAGCGCTGGACAACCGACGGGTGCCTCGGCCGCGGCGATCCAGCTTGCGGCACTCGGCGGCGCCAAGGGAATCGGTCAACTCGTTGCCATCATCCTCGCGGCCTGTGGACTTGGCGGAATTGCCGCGGCGATCGCGCCGGACCAACCGTCCGAAGCAGTGAAAACGATCGCGGCGCGAGTGCCCGCTCCCCCCGCGGAGTGGGTCGCCGTCGCCGGTCGCGTGACCTTCCCCGCCAACCGCGAACTTCCCGTTCGCAAGGAGATCAAGCAAACCGATGGCTTCGTCAAAGGGGCCGATTGCTGCTTCCAGGACGGCCGGCGGCTCTTCTTCGACAACATCATCATCGACGAAAAGAGCCGCGGCATGGCCAACGTCGTGGTCTGGCTGCGCCCCGATTCTCCCGATCCGAACGCAGCTTTCCCGCCGGGGCGCATCCATCCGAACCTGGCGCAACGTCCGCCGCGCGAACACACGATCGACGCGATCGATTGCCAGTTCTCGCCGCGAATCACCGTGGCCCGCGAAGGCGATACGCTGCTCTTCAAGAATTCCGCGCCCTTGGCCACCAACGTCCATTACGAGCCTCATGACCCCGCATTGGCCGAGGGCAGTTCGCTCAACGTGCTGCTCCCCGCCGTGACCGGACAGACGAAATCGCGGCAGCCACTCGCGGCCAGTGCGGGCCCGAATCACTTTACTTCCAGCATTTATGTCTGGATGCGCGGGTATGTCTGGGCATTCGACCATCCGTATGCCGCGGTAACGGACGGCGCGGGGAAGTTCCGAATCCCGCGCGCCCCTGTGGGGCGCTGGCGGCTCATGATGTGGCACGAGGACTACGGTTACAGCGAGGGCAAGCTCTATGGCAAGCCGGTCTCGCTGGCCGATGGTCCCGGCGGCGAAATGGACTTCGGCGCCCTCGAGTTTCCCATGAAGTAATTGAAGATTAGCCGCGACCCGAAGGGGAACGCGCGACTCAAAGGGAATCCCATGCAATACTCGTTGATGCTTCTCGTGCTGCTCGCGTCGGTCGCCAGAGCTCAACCGCCGAAATGGGTCGACATTCAAGGGCAAGTAGTCTTCCCCGCTGGATTGCCCGTACCGGTGCGGAAACCCCTCGCCATCAATGGCAACGATGCCAAGGCCTGCCTCGCGAAAGGGGCACTCCTCGAAGAGACGATCATCGTCAATCCGAAGAACCGCGGCATCCAGAACGTCGTGGTCTGGCTGCGGCCGCAAGGAAAAGCGGCCGCGGCGAAGTTCGCGGCCAACGAGATCAACCCGGCGGACGCCAAGCGGAAGCCGGCCCAGGTCGTCATCGATCAGCCGTGCTGCCAGTTCGGCCCGCACATCGTGGCGTGCCGCGTCGGCGACACCATCGTCGTGAAGAACCCGGCCGCGTTCGCCCACAACTTCTTCTGGGCCAGCGACAACAACGGCAACATGAACGTCAACCTTCCCGCTAGCGGCCAACTCGTCTTCAAGAAACCATTGGCCCGGGAATCGTTCCCCATACCGTTCAAGTGCACGGTGCATCCGTGGATGACCGGCTACGTCCGCGTTTTCGATCATCCCTATTTCGCGGTGACCGATGCCGATGGCCGCTTCACGATTAAGAACGCTCCGGCCGGGAATTACCAGATCGTCTACTGGCACGAGAACGTAGGATTCAAGGACGGCAAGGCGGGCCGACTCGGCTTCCCGATCGCAATCGCCGGCAATGCAAAGAATGCGATGGAAATGAAGCCGGTGGAATTCAACGTGAAGTGAGTCGAGATACCAGGGGGTGAGGCTTGCATCTGGTGGCACAGGCATTCTTGCCTGTGCGCGACATGAGCACAGGCAAGAATGCCTGTGCCATCCAGAATCGAAGCCCCTGGGTCACTGCGCCTTGGGCGTGTACCCCTTCCACACCCATTCGAAGGCGTGCGGCAGGAACTGCTGCTGGGCGTTGCCGATGCCGTGACTCGCGCCGCGGCAGAACAAATACTGATACTCGTACCCCTTGGCCTTCAGCACCTTGGCCATGCGGTGATTGGCTTCCACCCAGTCGTGCATGTTGTCGCGCATCACATTGGGATTGAGCAAGTCCGCGTCGCCGACGGAGATGAAAATGCGGATCGGCTTCTTGGGGCTGTTCGGAATGAGCGTCTCGTGGAAACCCCAGGCGCCATCCGGGTACTTGGCATCGAAAGGCCAGGCCTGATTGACGAACGTGCCGGAGGTGGTCAGCACGCGGTGATAGAGATCGTTGCGGAACCAGGCCATGATGAGCGCGGCCGAACCGCCGGAGCTCGAACCCATCGCCGCCCGCCCTTCCGGATCCTTCGTCAACTTCACCTTGCAGTTCTTCTCCACGCGCGGCAGCACTTCCTCTTCGATATACGTGGCGTAGTCGCCGTTCATGTTGTCGTACTCTTTACCGCGCTCGTGCCCCTGGGCGTCGCCGCCTCCGTTCTGAATCGCAATCAGCACGATGGGAGGAATCCGCTTCTGGGCGATCAAGTTGTCGAGCATCGTCTTGTAGCCCTTGGCCTGGCCCGGTCCATCGTGGACGACGATGAACGGCGCTTCCGTGCCGGCCTGGTAGCCCGCGGGAATGTAAACGCCGATGGCTCGCTTGTAGTCGATCTTGTGCGTGTCGACGATCAGCGTCTTCGGGTTGTTCGGATCGACTTTGCCGAACACCTTGCGGGCGATGCCGGGGTTGAAGAGCTTGGTTCCCTTCGAGTCGATGACGAACCGCTCGACCTTTCCTTCGGGCACGCCGTCGGTCTTTTTGCGTTCCGGCGCGGGGACGTACTTCGGCCCGATCACGAAGTTGTCGTAGGCATCGAGCGGCGGGTTCTTGCCGGTGTCGAACACCTTGAACGGCGGCGCGCCGGCGTCGTCGAACTTGCGCACCGGCGCGGCCGAGATCAGGCTGGCGCCGGCGAATATCGCGAGGAAAAGGGCCAGTCGCGAACGGGACATGAAACACCTCGTTGGTTCGGCAGGAGAGAACGAGATCGGATGGCGGGAGGTGTTATCCTATAAACTCGGCGAGCCGGGAGCGTAAGCGACCGGAGTTCTGTCAGGTCGAGAAAAATGCGATTGCATTCGTCGAGCTTGCTGAGAGAATCAGCGATGAAAGGAAACGCTATGGAACAGTCGATCGTTTGCTTCGCGATTTTGCTCGTCGGCCTGGCCGCGATTGGGTATCAGTCAGCTCGACACGAACGGCATATCATAGAGAACTTCCCGCCCATTACGGACGAGGAGTTTCTCGCGCGGTGCAAGCCGGGAACCAACCCCGAAATCGCTTTGAAGGTGAGAAAAATCGTCGCCAATCAGATGGGTGTCGAGTACGAGCGAGTCCACCCGTCCACTCGGTTCATCGGCGATCTTTCGTGATGTCGCTCATCCGTCTTACTTCATCAGCAGCGTTGTGCCGAGGTAGACGGCGACCATGATGAACATGGCGGCGGCGATCATGCCGATGGGGCCGAAGGCGCTTGCCTTGCGTTCCGGCTCTTCCTCGGCCCACGGCAACTGATCCGGGCGAGCGACGAAGCGATTGGGCAGGGCCGTTTCTAGCGGTGTCGGCGGGTTGATTCCCATGTCGTCGCCGCCGCGATGCAACGTGGCCCGGCTCGGCAAGCTCGGCCCGCGCGTCGGCGGCGGAGTCTGCGTCTTGGTCCCGTGATTGCTGATCGGCTTGATCCCCGGCTGCGACCCAGGCATCGGGTTAATCTTTACGCCAGGGTAAGAGCCGGCCGACGGCCGCGGGCCAGCGGGCTTCAGACCGGGATGCGATCCCGAGTGCGAACCGGAAGGTAACTTGGTCCCGGCATGCGAACCGGCCGGCAATTTGGTCCCCGGATGCGAGCCGTTGTGCGGCAACTTGGTTCCGGCGTGGGAACCAACCGGTTGCGGCGGCTTCGGGTTCGATAGCGATCCCGTCCGCGTGGGAAGCCCCGGCAGCCGCGACGAGGAACCGCCCGTCGCGCGATTGAGCACCGCCTGCGAAATGCGCCCGGAAGCAGACTTGGGCATGCCGCCGGGCATCGCCGTCAGGTCGCCAAGGAAGGGTTCCAGGGCTTCCACGACCTGATCGCAAGCGCTGTAGCGTGCTTCCGGCGTCTTGGCCATCAGCTTCTTGACGACGTTGACCAACCTTTCGGGAACGTCCGGGGCCAGCTCGCGGAGGTCCATCGGTTCCTTGCTCTGGTGGGCCATCATCTTTTCGACGGCCGATCCTTCGGGGAAGGGGACGCGGCCGGAGAGGCAGAAATAGAGCGTGCAGCCGAGGCTGTACTGGTCGCCGGCCGGCGTCCGGTTGGTCGGCTCCATGATCGATTCCGGCGACGCGCAATCCAGGCCGCTCGTCAGCGTGTTCGCCGTGGACATGGTATCGACCAGCGATTCGCCTTCGTTCTCGACCAAGAGCGAGCCGATGCCGAAATCGAGGATGCGGGCTTGGTTATCCGGCCCGATCATGACGTTCGATGGCTTGAGCAGCCCGTGGAAGAGATTGTTCTGGTGGGCGATGTTGAGGCCCTGGGCTATCTGCACCGCGTAAAGCACGGCCTGGTTGGCGGGCAGTTTGCCGTGGTGCTGAACGAGCGTATCGAGCGGCGAGCCATCGACGAGCGGCCAGACGAGATAGTGCAGGCCGCCGGCAGTCCCCACATCCATGAACGGCACCACGGCCGCATGCGAGAAGTTGCTGAAGGAGCGCACCTGTCTCCGGGCCAGCCGCACGTTCCACATGCTTCGCCGCGGCAGCACCTTCACGGCGTACTTCGACTCGTCGTTCTTCGAACTCGCCTTGTACACCTGCCCCATGCTGCCGGAACCGATGGCGTCGAGCAGCACGAACGGCCCGAGCACGAGCCCCTGGCTCTTGCCGTTGAGGATGCGTTCGGCCTGGAAGGCGGTGATGGCGCCTTGCTCGACGAGGTGTTCGGCCAGGGCCGGCGCTTCGGCCCGGGGGTTGCGCTTCAAGAATTCGCCGACGATCGCATCGAGCGGGCCGCGATCGATCAATCCGCTACGGCGAAGGTCCCACACAAACCATTCGCAGGCGCCGAGATCGCTGGTCACCATGAGGCATTCCTTCGATAGTTGAGCGAACCCCCGCCGGAGGCGGCGGAGAAGCGGAAGCGGCGGAGTCAGGCCGATTCGCACGGGAGCGGCGACCTTTGCGCAAAGACCGTGGCCCACCGAACACTAGGACGGCTTCGGGGGCTGTCAAACTCCGCCCCGCCCGTTTTCACTCCCATTGCGAACTTCTATCCTGAGCAGAATGATGCGGTTCTCAAACGATTAGCCGCGACCCGAAGGGGAGCGTGGTTACCCTTAAAACCCGCATAACCGCTACGTCCTTACCTCGCCGTGGAACACACATGCCGCTCGATCCCTATGTCTCCTGCCCGTGCGGCAGCGGGAAGAAATTCAAATGGTGCTGCGCTCCCTACTACCCGCAAGTGGAGAAGGCATTCGGCCAAGAGCGTCTCGGCCAGCACGAAGCCGCCCTGCAGACCATCCGCGAATTGACGCAGTCGCACGCCGACCAGCCGGCCGTGTGGGGCTACCTCGCCCAGTTCCTGTACAACTCCGGCGTCGTCCAGCGCGAGCAGGAAGCCCGCGTTAAAATGGTCGAGGAAGCGGAGGAAGCCCTTTCGCACGCCCTGAAACTGAACCCGAACTTCGGGCTGGCGTACTTCCTTCGCGGCGTCTTCCGCCTGAACGAAGGGGAAGTGGTCGGCGCCCTCATCCTGTTCCGCAAGGCCGCCGAAGCTTATGATCCGGAAGCCCACGACCAGCTCGGCCAGGTGTACGAGCAGATATTCCGCAACGAATTCATGTTGAACCGCCCGATCGCCGCCCGGGCCGCGGTGGAGCGCATGATCCACTTCATGCCCGCCGACGCTTCCCTGCGCGAGATGTTCGACAGCCTGTTCGAAGACGACTCCTTGCTGCCGGTTTGCGCCCGCAAGAAATATACGCTCCGCCCAACAGCCAAACCGATCCATGCCGACGCGGCCACGGGCAAACTGTCGGACGCCCGCAAGGCGTATGAAACGCTCACCGAACAGACGCCCGACGATCCCGCCGCCTGGTTCAACCTCGGCGTCATCCAGGCCTGGCTTGGCGAAAACGCTAAGGCCGTCGAGGCCCTCTACCGTTCCATCGATCGGGAAACGGACGACTACCGCGCCGAGGAGGCCGGCGCGCTCGCGGAAGTCCTTCGCTGCGGCCACGGCATGACCAACGAGGCCGATTACCTCGATCACGGCTTCGTCTTCCCAATTCGCGATCCCGGCCCGGTCATGCAATGGCTGCAAGGGATGGCCCAAACCGGCCGCATGATCGGCGTCCAGCAGGATCAAGAAACGAACCGGATGTCCGCGACGATCATCGAGCAACTGCCGAGCTTGCTGGCGGTCGGCGGCGTCACGCTCTCGCGCGTCGTCGCCAAGATGGTGATCGATCAGGGGCTCGTCCGCTTCTGGCATTCGGATGAAGCGACGGTGGCGAAAGTCGCGGCTGAGTTCCGTTCGCGCGTCGCCCTGGCCGTCGAGCAGGGCCCCGAAACGCATACGACCGTCACCTTCGGCGACGTGGCCCTCGAAGCCTTGGCCTACCCATCGCAGACCGCGGAGATCGATCAGGCGGAAGAAAAGGTGCGCGGCCATGCCCGCCACTTCTTCGAGGAGGTCTGGACCCATCGTCCGCGGAAATCGCTCGCCGGCAATTCGCCCATCGACGCCGTCGGCAGCACCCTTCGCAAGCGCGTCTTCGGCGTCATTAAGTTCATGGAAGATTGCTTTACCGAGGTGATTCCGCACAAGCAAATTGGCGAAGCCGTGGTGCCGATGGAGTCGTACAAGTTCGCCGATCTGCGGCACAAGCTCGGGCTGGAATACATCAGCGCTGCGCCGCCGGAGGTGCATGTGCCCATGGAAGCGCCGGCCCCCGCGGCGGCGGCCGCACCGGATATCACATCGATGAACGCCGGCGAACTGGCCGCCCTCGATGTCGCGGCGCTCCCCGTCGAATATCTCGAGAAGGCGATGCGTTCGGCCTTGAAACTCGATGCCCGCGACCTGGCGGTCGCCTTCGCGCAGGCCGGCTTGCTTAAGCCGTTCGATCCCGCCGTCCCGGACCGTTACCCGCTGTACGCCACGGCCATCACCGGGGCCGTCTCCGAGGGAAACCCGGCGAAGGCCATCGAACTCGCGTCGCAAGGCGAGGCATACGATGCCGAGCATAATGGCGGCCGCCGCGCCGTGGAGTTCGGCCTGAAGAAGGCGCAACTGCACGTTCGCATGAAGGACGTGGCCGGCGCCGCGGCGGCCTTCGATGGGTTGATCGGCAAGCATCCCGAAGAAGGGAAGTTCTACACGACGGCCGCCGAGGAGATGCTGCGAATGAAGAACGCGGCCAAGGCGCTCGAGTTCGCGGAGAAGGGGCTGGCCCAGGCGCGGTCGCAGGGCAACCGCGACCTGGAGGGGCACTGCCTGGAACTGCAAGCCGCCGCCAAACGCGCGTAACCCCGGGCGCCCTTGACAACGAGCCATTCCGATCGTCGAACCGCACTGTTAAGATACTCGGCGGAGGTTCGGAATCATGCTGGAAGGCACGATCGTCAACGGCCAGGTGCAACTGGATAAGCCATCCGAGTTGCCGGAATGAACGCGGGTACGCCTAGTGATGGACGATGACGCTTGGGCGATTGTACCGCCGCCTGCCATGGAGACACGCGAGGAGTTTCTGCAAAGCCTGCGGGAATCCGTGGCGGAGTCAAAAGCAGGAGATTATGGGATGACGGTCCAGGAAGCATTCGGTCAACTCGGTGCTCCGTTGTTCGCTGGAAAGGGAACATGACCCGCGAGGTCCATGTCCGCAGACGGGCCTGGGCGGACCTCGCGCTCGCGGCGAGTTCCATCATTCGAACCGTGGACGCCGCCTCGGCGCGGCGTTGGCGACTCCGCATCGAACGTTCCATTGCCGAATTGGCTGAAGACGCCGACATTTGGCCCGAGGCCGATGAAGCCGGCGAATTAAAGATCGACCTGCGCTGAAAACCTTCGACCGGCGACGCCACGTCTATCGCATCCTCTTCACGATCGAAGGCAGCCACGTGATCGTTCACCGCATCCGCCATGCGGCTATGGATTGGTTGACCGCCGCGGACCTGCCGGAGCCGAATAGCAGTTGACGGTTAGGATATCGAACGGTGAGTGGCTGCTTGAGCGTTCCCCGTAGGGTCGCGGCTAGTCGAATACCTCAACTCACTTGCTCGCGGGAATATCCTGAAACACCGCCTCGCTGTGGGTGATCGTCGCATTGCCTTCGCGATACGTCACCGAACCATAGGCGCGGAATACCCGCAGCAGCCGCATCACCTTCACGGCGGTCGCCTGAATCTCTTTCAGCCGTTCCTCGGGAGCGGCCTGCTTCGTCAAGAAGCCAACCCAGGGACCGATGGCATCGACGAACCCCGTCCAGTTGAAGTAGAACGCCGAATCGAGCGGCCTCTTCAAATCCGCGAACGGCGCCAGCCCCGTTTGCAGCGGCGAGCCCGCCAGCAACCGCTCGGCGTGGAACCGCGACAGCGCCAGTACCGCCACGCTGGAAGACAGCCCGCCCGTCGGCTGGAACTGCGGATCGATCCCGAGCTGTTCGGGAATCGGATAGTGGGCGAAGGTGCGGCCGTTCTTCGCCTCCACCTTCGGCTTGGGAATTTCGATGGCCGGGATATTGCCGGTTGGGTCCGCCTCGCTGGCCTTGGCGATCAACTTGTTAATCGCGGCGCGGTAGCTCTCGAGCGCCTTTTCGAGCTTGGTAGCATCGCTGACGCCGAGAACGATGCCGAATTCCAGCATTGGCAATTCGCGGTCGGCGGCCAGCGCTTCGTGCCACTTCCGGCTCGTCCACTTGGCGTCGAGCACTACGGCTTCCTGGCCGTCCGCCAGCGCCGGAATCCAGAGTTTCTCCGTGATTCCACTCAGTTCCTGGAAGAGCGGTATGAAGTTTTTGCGGTACGTTTCGACGAACGGCTCGCTTTCCGGGGCCATCGCCAGGGCGATTTTCTCGGCGTGCCCGGCGAAGGCCGCCACCCATTTCGCGAACGCCTTGTAATCGTCCACC
>DATNBQ010000227.1:0-13085 GCA_035571955.1 Urbifossiella sp.
GAATCCAGCGATCGTCTGTCGCCCGGCGAGCCAACGATGGATCTCCACTGTGCAACGGCTCAAGAAGCATTTTGGCATTTGATTTCCACGCTTCCCAATGCCGAGAGGAAACCTCCGAAGGATAATCATGCCCGCTCGAAACGTATACCACGATGCAGTGGTTTCCGCACTCCAAGCTGACGGCTGGTCCATCACCGACGATCCGCTCTCCTTGAAAGTTGGCGAACGCGACTTGCTTATCGATCTCGGCGCCGAAAAACAACTCATCGCAGCCGCGAAAGGAACAGAGAAAATCGCCGTGGAGATTCAGAGTTTTTTGAGCCTCTCGCCGGTCGCCGATCTACAGCAAGCCCTCGGCCAATACACCATGTACCGATTGGCACTCGCCGACCAGCAACCGGATCGCCCACTGTTCCTTGCGGTTCCGGAAGAAGTCTATAATGGAATTCTGTCCGAACCGCTTGGACAACTTGTAATGATCGGTGTCAACATCCGGTTGCTTCTTTTCGATCCGGACCGACGGCGGGTGATTCGATGGATAAGCTGAGCCGATATCGCGAAACCGTCCGCAATGTACTCCAGGAATTCGCGGACTGGATTCGCAAACCGGATGATCCCATCAAGGCCGAGGTGGTCCACGATCCAATCCTGGACCACTTCGAACTGGTGGAGTGCGGCTGGCAAGGCCGCCGACGCATTCACTGCGTCCTTTACCACCTCGACATTATCGATGGTAGAATTTGGATTCAGTACGATGCGACTGACCGGCCAGTCGCGACTCAGCTCGTACAGGCGGGAATCCCGCATTCGGACATCGTGCTCGCCGAGAAGCCGGCGGAGTTGCGGCCGCTGACGGGATATGGCGTCGGCTAGCTTACTGTTTGGGTGGCGCCGTCGGAGTCGCTTTCGGCGCGACCGCCTGCGGCGCCGTGCGGTAGACCCACGTCTCGGCCCGGCCCGATGCCTCGTCCGGCTGGATGTCCGAAATCTGCGGCCGCGTCTCGTCCGTCGGCCGGATGAAATCGATCCGCAGCGTCTTCTTCTTCACCAGCGTCAGAATCTCATCGTTGGGCAACTTCTTCTGCTCCACGGCCACTCCGTTGGAAAGCCCGGTGATGTAGACGCTGAAGCGGTTTGTCTTCCGCGCCTTGCCCGCCGCGTCCATATCCGTCCAGATGGCCAGGCCGGAGACGAGCTTCGGGAACCCTTCCGGCAAGCTCGCCGGGATCGGCTTCTTCGAAATGTCGATAGACGACTTCAGGTTCAGAATGCCGTTCGGCATCTTCGCGGTAATCGTGCGGTCTTCGTACTTCTTCACCTGTTCGAAAATGAATGGCTGCGGTTCGTCCAGATGGTTGGTGTTCAGATCGGTGGTGACCAGTTCGAATTCGGGAACGAACTGGACCGGCTCGCCGCTGCGGTTGTACACCTGATACCACATGTACCAGACGATTTGCTTGGCGGGGTTCCCCTTGGCGTCGAAGCCGTCGAGTGTGAGAATGCGGATCGGCTTGTAGCGGAAGTTAAGCGTCCAGATGCCGTCGCGATCGAGCGGCAACTTGGCGGACTCGACGGCGCGTTCGCCCGGTTGGCGGCCGAGATCATCCTGGGCGGCGGCGAGCATGCCGATCGCGCCGAAAAGCACGACTGCGACGATGGTAAGGAGGGTGCGCCGCGGGGAGTTCCGGATCATGTGCAATCGCTCGAACGGAATGCGGGAACCTTTGAACCATAGCCGCAGTCGGCATTCAGTTCAAGCGATGTCCATGCGTGGAACAGCGGTTCGGCATAGCCGCGAAGGCATAGTTGGAATAGAGCCTTGAAACCCGATTCACGACAAAGGCACAAAGCGAGCACGGAGATTACAAAGAAGAATCGAGCGGACCTTGGTGTAGTCTTTGTGCGATCTTTGTGTCTCTGTGGTGCGCTTTGCCCTACCTTTTGTTCTTGGCCCACCAGGCTTTCCAGGCGGTTGCCGCGACCTTGCATTCTTCCTTGCTGGCGTCAGCCTTGGGGCCGAAATCTTTCGATGTGAGGCTCTTCAAGCCGGCGTGGGCCGCCCGCACCACGGCGGCATCCGCGTCGGTCAGCCGGTCGATTAGGTCTGGGACGTGGGCCTTGTCGTCGCGCATCGCCGCGGCGAGTACCGCCCCGCGGCGCAACTCGGCGTCCTCCGAACCCATCATTCCCTTGAGGGTCTGCGCCGACATGCGCGTCAGGCGTTCGGCGAGCGCCTCGCGGGCTTCCTTCTTCCGCGTGCCGTTGAGCTTGTGAATGGCAATCACGAGGCCGCGGGTGTAATCGCCCCCCTTGGCATCGCGAACCTTTTCGAGCGCCTTGGTCCAGTCCTTCGCCGGCGCCAGCACCAACCGGCTGGCCAGCCGGGACGATTCGTCTTCCATGGGCGACGGGAGCGGCTTGATGCCGGTTCCCGGCTCTTTCGGCATTGGCGAAACGGTCGTTGCGCCGGTATTGGTGGGAGCGGCCTTGGAAGAACCGGCGCGAAGCTCGTTCGCGCTGGGGTCGCGGAACTTCGAAGAGAGGTCTTGAAGAAGGTCCGCCTTGCAGAGGAACAGCAGTGCGAAGGACGTGTTGACTTCCGAGCCGCCGGGCGAGTTCGTCGGGCCCCACGAGCCGTTGGCATTCTGGTTCTTGATGAGCCAGGTGGCTCCGACGTCGTACCAATCGAGGCCGCCCATCTTATCGACGCCGAAGATGACGCCGACGCGCTCGACGGACCAGAGAAAGTAGTAATCGCGTTCGGGGGACATCTGTTCGGGCCCGGTGTTGACGCCGCGGACCTTGGCCGAGAAGTAAGCGCCGAGCGCGTTCAAGCCGCGCTGCACGGGGGCGGTTCGCCGCAACTTCTCGGTTCCGTCGGCCTGCTTCTTTTCCGGCTCACCCTTCGGTGCGGCCGGGCTGAAGAACGGATCGTCCGCCTTGCCCTTCTTCTTCGCTGGTTCCTTGCGCGGCTTGTTTTTTTCGCGATAGGTGTCGCGGCGGGCCACGCCGACAGCCAGGCCGAGCAAGCCGGCCGCGGTCATCGAACCCGAACCGGCATTGCCGCCGCCGAGGTTGTACGCCCAGGCACCGTTTGGATCTTGCGATGCAAGGAAGCGGCGTTCGACCGCGTTAAGCGCGGCTTCCACGGGCACGCCGTGCTTGCGGGCCAGCCAGAGGCCGAGGATGCCGAACTGCGTGTTCGAGTTATCGTCGCCGCTGCCGGCGATGGCCGAGGGATTGTTGCCGCCATTGGCGAGGGCGGCCCGATACTTTTCGACGTTGGGATGCAACTTCGGCGTCGGCTTCTTGCCGGGCGTCGCCGGTTCCGTTTCCAACTGCTGGATCTTCAAGTTCGCCTTCAGCCACTGCTGGGTATCGTTGGGCACGGCGCCGACGCAAATGTACGACCATCCACCCTGCGCGTTCTGCCCAGCCAGGAGCCGCACCGCGAGCATCTGGATCAGCGGCACGTCGGCCGGATCTTCGAGCACATCGAGGTACACCAGGCACAGGGCGATCTGGTAAGTGCGGTCCTCTTTGTACGAAGCTTCGCGAATGGCTTCGGTAATCGCTTTGACGGCCGGGTCGTTGGCGGGCACTTTGGCTTCGAGAAGGGCGATGCCACTGAGTGCGCTGGGGCCAATGCCGAACCCCGCCGACCCCGCGAAAATCCCTTGCGCTCCTGGACCCGTAAACGACGAGCGGAGTCGATCGGTTCCCTTCTTGATGGCGGCATCGACGTCTTTCGGTTCGACGGCGCGCCCCGCGCTCGAAAAAATGGCGAACCATGCCGCGATGCCAGCCAGGCGCAGGAACCGTGCCATCGGTCTTCCTCGGCGGGTGACGCGAACGGGCTATCCCAACAGCAACCTACCATAAAGCGGGGCGAGACGCCACCGGGTAAACGGCGGAGCCGCGACGCCACGAGAACAATTCTGTTCCTCGTCGAGCGAGTCCGCGGAGCCGAGCGAGTTACTCGCCCGTCAGGCGCTTCCGCCGCAGCATGTGGTGGTAGTGCTGGGCGAAGCGGTGAGCCTCGTCGCGGACGTATTGCAATAGCCGCAGCGCCGCCGAGCGGCGACTCAACTGGATCGACTCGCTATCCCCCGGCCGGAAGATTTCTTCCTCCTGCTTCGCCAGGGAAATCACGCACGGCGGCTCGATGCCGAGCGCCTGGAAGGCATCCATCGCCGCACTCAGTTGCCCCCTGCCACCGTCGATCAAGAGAATGTCCGGAAACGTCTCGTCCTCGTCGCGGAGGCGGCGGAAGCGGCGGCTCACCACCTCGCGCATCGACGCAAAATCGTCCACCCCGGCCACGCTCTTGATCTTGAAACGCCGGTAGCCTGGCTTGAACGGCAGGCCATCGAGGAACGAGACCAGCGACGCCACGGTGTCGGTGCCACTGATGTGGGCGATGTCCATCCCTTCGATGGTCCGCGGCGACTTCGCCAAGCCAAGCACCTGCTGCAACCCCTTAAGCCCCTTCTTCGGGTCGATGGGAAACACCTCGGGCTGGGCGTCGCGGTCCGCGTCGCCGCGCAAGTCGAGGTTCTGCAACGCAGCGATTTCATCGCGCAAGCGGCGGGCCTTTTCGAAGTTGAGCGCCTCGCTCGCCGCCAGCATTTCCTTCTCCATGCGGGCGATCAGTTTGCTTTTCTTCCCTTCGAGCACGAAGATCAGTTTCTTCACCTGGCGGCGATACTCGTCGCGGCTAACGCGGAAGTTGCACGGGGCCGTGCAGCGGCGGATGCTGTGCAGCAGGCACGGCCGAAACCACTTCCAGCGCGTGTCCGCGGATTTGATGTCCAGCGTACAGGTGCGGAACTGGAAGATGCGCTGCAGCACGTTGACGGCGGCCCGCAAGCTCGCGGTATGCGTGAACGGCCCGTACAGGCGAACGCCCTTGCGGCGCGGCGACCGCGTGATCTCCACGCGCGGGTATTCCTCGCGCGTCCGGATTTGCAAATACGGGAACGTCTTGTCGTCTTTCAGGCTCTTGTTGAACTGCGGCCGCAGGTCTTTGATCATCCGCGCCTCGACCAGCATCGAGGCGATGTCGTCCTCCGTTTCGATGTAATCGATGTCGGCGACGAGGCCGATCCAGTCGCGGATGCGGGAATCGTTCGGGGCGTCTCTGTTCCAATAGCTCGAAGCCCGGCTGCGGAGGTTCTTCGCTTTGCCGATGTACACGACCTTCCCCTCGGCATCCTTCATGAGATAGAGGCCGGTGCAGGTGGGAAAACCGCGGGCCTTTTCGGCAGGCGATGTGGGAACCGGTTCGGCGTCGGCCATGACGAGGCTCAAGGGAAAGTGCGAGTAGCTATTCTACGCAATCGGAGGTTCTATCGGTTTTGGTGGCACAGCCATTCCTGCCTGGGCGTGGCGCCTGCACAGGCAAGAATGCCTGTACCACCTGGAAGAAAGGCATGGCGGATGAGGACGGCGAGGAGTTTCCGGGCGGTTACGGTCCAGGTGAAGCATGCGGCGCGCTCGGCGGCGCGGCGGCCGCGCTGCTCCGCTTCGGCGCGATTGCGGTGAACTTCGCGCATCGCGCGGATGATCGCCGCATCGTCCGGATCGGCCCAGCTACCGCGGTAAATCGCGTTCCGGGCTTGGACCAGATGGTAGGGCACTTTATAACCAACGGAATCGTCGAAGAATTCGCTCGGGCCGCCAAAGCTCGTGGAAATGAGCGGCCGGCCACACGCCATCGCCTCGAGCAAATGCAAGCCGAAGCCTTCGCCGAACGAGGCATTCACATAGACCGATAGCGAGCGATACCAATCGGCAAGTTTGGCGGGCGAAAAAGAGCAAGCGATCGCGTCGATGCGCGGGTCGCCGTAAGTGTTCACCGGCGGGGATGCCGGCGTGATTTTCACCCTCAGCGCGACATCGGCTTCTCTTGGGAACGCCCGGCGAAACAAGTCGATGACGCGCTGGACATTCTTGCGCAGGCCGCCGTCGTCGAGCGCCCCGGCCGTTCCGAAGGTGAATCGGTCTTGGGTGGCACCGGCTTCCAGCCGGTGTTGCTTTACTTGCACAGGCTGGAAGCCTGTGCCACCCAAGAATTCTTCGTTACCAGGATGGTAGCTCTTGGGATCGTGTCCGAGTGGCACCACTTCAATTGGGGTCGTCACGCCATTCGCGCGAAAGCAATCGGCGCCCCAGCGGCTGGGCACGATCACCAGGCCGCAGCGGTTCAACGCCGCCACGGCCGAGGCGGGCAACAAGTCGGTTTCCCACATCGTGAAAGCCGCGGTTCGGCGATCCGGATGGAAGCGATGCAACAGGTGCGGCGGCGTCGCGGCCAGTCGTGGTCCATCCGGCAACATCCCGTCCGACGGATGCCAACGCCGAGGGATCAGTTCGTAATTGAGCACGGACGCCTGGTCGCGATGAACGTTGACGCCGGCATCGAGCAAGCCCTGAAGTAAGGCGAGAACGACGTTGTCGTAGCCGCCGGGGCGGAGGATGTGGCCGGCGAGGAGGAGCGGCGGACCAGTCCGCTCCGGTGCGGCATCGAGCGTTCGGATCGCCGCGGTTTCGTTGAGCAGTTTGCGGGCGAACTGGCGAACCTGGCCGCGCGCGAGCAACTTCCCGGCGCGCATTAGCGCGGGCCAGAAGGTTCCGAGGACCGTCATGGCCCGCACCTTGTGCCGCACGGCCCGCGCCGCCACGATCAATGGGAAACTCGCCACGGCGACAGGGTCGGCAAAGCGCGCTGATGTGTCAAGTGAGAATGACGAATGAAAAATGACGAATGACGAACACCATGGATTATTGACTGAATCGCTTCCGAACCTTCGGAGGCCCGAGCACTTCCTGCAAGATGATGGCCATGGCCACGCCTTGACCTGAACCCAGCAGGCCGGTGAGATTCATGGCGAGGTTGGTCTTCGGCATCGGCCGTTCGCGGGTGGGCAAGCGGGTGACGCGGGTGGCCGGGGCGCCGGTCGCGGAGGTCGGTCCGACGACTGTCGCGACGGGCAGTTCTTCCGGGCGGCTCATCACCTGCGGCATGGCCGGCATGGCCGGCATGGCCGGCATGGCCGGCATGGTCGGCACCGCGATGGGCGGCATTTCGACGCGGCGGCTCTTCGGTTCAACCCGTTCAGCGACCGCGCGCGGCTTCGCTTTTTGCCGGTCGCCGCGCCCCGAGCGTGCCACGGGAATCGGCTTGGGCGTAGGCTTCGGCGCCGTCGAAGGGCGGCTTGCCGTCGGCTCGCTGGTTTCGGCATTCTTCTTCCGCAGGCGGTCGATCTCCGCCAGGAAGCGATCCATGTCGTTCTTGTTCTGGCGAGTGGCGTCGCGCTGGCGGTCGCGATCGACGCGCGGCGGGAGCTTCCGCTGCGGTGGCGCGCTCGCCTCGTTCAACCGGTTCAAGAACTGTGCGACGACTCCGACGACCGCGGAAATCACCACGATCGCGACGATGATGAGAAGTAAGCCGCCGGGCATTGCGATTCTCCGGTATTCCGCTTATCGCGGCAGTCACTCAGTTCCTGCTGACGCCGGAATCATTGCCGCCCGTCATATTGGCGATGTTGTTCCGCATGGACGTATCCGATTGCAGGTTCCTCATATTGTAGAAGTCCATGACGCCGAGGTGGCCGCCACGGAACGCCTCGGAGATGGCCTGCGGCACCTGGGCCTCGGCCTCGACGACCTTGGCCCGGTTCTCTTCGCAGAGCGCTCGCATTTCCTGCTCGCGGGCGACGGCGGCGGCGCGGCGTTTCTCGGCCTCGGCCTGGGCGACGCGCAAGTCCGCGGCCGCCTGGTCCGCCGCCAACTTCGCGCCGATGTTGTCGCCCGGCTCCAAATTGGCGATGTCGATGGAGACAATCTCGAACGCCGTCTGCGCGTCGAGCCCGGAGTGCAGCACGATCTGCGAGATCATGCCGGGGTTGGCGAGCACTTCCTTGTGGTCGTGAGCCGAACCGATCGCCTTGACAATGCCTTCGCCGACGCGGGCGATGATGGTTTCTTCGGTGGCCCCGCCGACCAGGCGTTCAAGCTTAGTGCGCACCGTCACGCGGGCCTTGGCCAATAGCTGAATGCCGTTCTTGCAAACGGCGTCCAGGAATTGCTTTCCCTTGGCGGGATCGGGACAATCGATGACCTTGGGATTGACGCTGGTGCGAACGGCTTCGAGCACGTCGCGGCCGGCGAGGTCGATGGCCGACGCCGTTCTCCAGGACAGATCGAGGCCGGCTTTATGGGCGGCGATGACGGCGGTCGCCGTTTTGGGAACGTTGCCGCGGGCCAGGAAGTGCGATTCCAGATCCCCGGTGGTGATTTTCACGCCAGCCTGCACCAGGGCGATCTTTTGCCGAACGATCATGGCGTAATCGACGTTCCGCAGTTTCATGCCGATCAGGCTGCCGATGCCGATCTCGGCTTTGGTGAGCAGAGCCTGAATCCAGAGGCGGATGAAGCTGAAGAAAATGAATAGGAAGACGAGGAAGATGAGGATCGCGATGCCGGCGACGATCAGCAGCACCATGTTGGCGCCGGAGAGGCCGGTCTTGTCGGCGACGCCCGTGCCTTTGGCGCCCTGGGCGAACAACGCGAAACAGATGGACGACATGGCGAATGGTTCCTTGGGGTGTTTCAATCGAGATTGAATTCGTCGGTCGGCGGCCGCCGCGGTTCATCCAGCTCAATGTCGGTGATGTCCTTGGGCGGCTCCATTTCGCGGACGACCACCGTGGCGCCGCGGATATCGACGCAGCGGACCCAGGTGCCCGCATCGATCATCATCCCCTCGGACATGGCGTCGACGCGGCGGCCGTCGAATTCCACGGCGCCCGAGGGCCGTAACGGCGACAGTGCTTTCCCCAGCCGCCCCTTCAAGGCATCGAGGCCAACCGGTTGCGGCAAGTCAGTCCCGAGCCCGTCGCTGCCGCTCGCATCGAGTGCCGAACGCAACGACATCCGCCGATACGCCGCGACCGCCACGAACCCGGTCGCCGGCAGCCCGACGGCCAGGCCGGCCATCGCCGCGATCGCCTCCAGCGTGTCCCCGTAGTAAAGGATGGTACCGACACCGATGGCAAAGAACAACAACGCTCCGACCACGAGGATGCCGCCCGTGGGCAGGAGAATCTCGGCGACGAGCAGCGTCGCGCCGATTGCGATGAGGACCAGGGCAACGGTGAGGTAGTCCATGGTGGTGAACGCGGAACGGGGAACGCGGAATGCGGAATGATCAACCCTAACCGCTATTGTCTTATTCCAAAATCCGCATTCCGCGATCCGAGTTCCGCGTTCTCTTACACTTCTTTCACGACAATCCGGGTGCCTTCGACAGTGACGACCTGGACGCGCGAACCGGCCGGGACAAAGCCGCCATCGGAAACCACGTCGATGAAGCGGTCGCCGAAGCGGACGACGCCGGCGGGGCGCAGCGGCGTGTTGGTGGTGCCGATGGCGCCGAGCAGGTGGGCCGCTTCTTCCGCTCCCGGCAAATCGGGCTCCAGCGAGGCCCCGCGATCCGAGGGGGGCACGAGCATCAAGCGGTTGGCGTATGGCACCCGCGGCAAGAACTTCGCCACCACGAATGCCAGCACGAACGAGCCGATCATGCCGAGCATGTACTGCGAAATCTTGACGCCGAGCAGGCCCCACTCGTTCGCCGTTTGAGGCACGCGTTCCATCGTCACGAGGCCGAGACCGCTGAGCATGCAGAGGATGCCGATGATCCCCGGCGCCCCGAACCCCGGCAGCACGAAGATTTCGAGCGCCACTAACACCAGGCCGAGGATGAACAGCAACAGTGCGAGCACGAACATCTCGCCGCTGAACCGCGACTGCGACCAGAAGATCAGGATGAAGCAGAGCGCGGCGATGATGCCCGGAATCGTGAGCCCCGGCATCTTGATTTCGAGGAGAAGGCCGGCGAAACCGATCAGCACGAGCAGCACCGTGACGACGGTCAGCCGAAGGAATGCCGCGAACTGATCGATCCAGCCCGGCGTCGCTTCCTTCACCTTGGACGGTTCGAGGCCGTACAAAGCGAAGACGCCGGTGGGGTCGCGACTTTCCACGGTATAGCGGGCGACGCCGAGTTCCTCGCCCCGCGTCGCGTTCAGCTTCAACAGTTGGCCTTTTCCTTTCACTTGCGATTCCTGCGTCCACTTCTCCGGTTCGGCCTGCAGTTCGGCCTCGGACATGAGCCGCCGCGCCGCGCCGTTCTTGGACCGCGCCCGCACAATTACCAGATTCTTGTCGAACATGCCATCAATGAGAATGCCGGGAATGCTTCGCTGCTCGGCGAGTTCGCGCAGGCTCTGGCGAAATGCGTCCACCGTTTCAGGCCTCTCCTGACCCATGAAGTGGGAGAAGTCGCCGATCTCGGCCTGGTGAGCGTCTTCCTCGCCGGCATCCTTGCGCTTGCTCATCACGATGTCGGTGCAGCCAAAGGCGATGAAGGTCGCGGCATCCGGTGCGCTATTGGGAATGAAGCCGATAATGAGCACGCCGTTCTCGCCGGTTTGGGCGGCGCGGAGATCATCGGCCAAATCGCGAGCGACTTTCAGGTCGCCGCCGCCACACTCGAGCGTCAGGACGAGCACGTTCCCTTCGCGGCGCTTGATGTCCTGAACGATGCGCCCGAGCGACTCGCGCATCGAGCCGTCCACTTCGCCCTTGAGCGTGTAGCGGTAGGCATTAGGAATGCGGCCATTGAGGATGTCTTCCTGCGTACTGGCGGCCGAGAGGCTGTAGGTCTCGGCGAGTTCGGCCCGCGTTCCCTTTTCCAGCACGACGCGGCAAAGGCCAATCTTGCGCGCTTGATCCGCGGTGTACAGGGCGACCTGGCCGGGCTGCGCGCCGGGCACATCGACTGGTTTGCCGGCGATCAGAGCGACTTCCTGCGGATTGTTGCGATCGACGTACCAGGTCGCGCCGCCTTGCTTGAGTACGCCGACGCCGAGATCGACATTGGCGTCGAACATCTTGCGAATGGCGGCCCACTGCGGTTTGCGATCCTCGGTGAGCATCTGGTAGCCGGTCCGTTTGAAGTCGTCGAGCGGGGGAACGCCTTCGGTCGCGATCTGGCCGAGTTTCGCGTCCTTGCTCATCGCGATTTCCTTACAGGCGAGCACGGGCAGCACGGTATGGCCGGTAACGGAACCGTGCACGAACGCGACCGTAGTCGCATTCGCGCGGAGCTTGCCGATGGCTTCCGCGAGTTCGTAGCAAGCGCCGAAATTGGTGTTGGGCGCGTCCTTATCGCCGGGATTGAAGTCGAAGACGATGATGCGGACCGGGCGCGTATTCTGCCGCGGTTCCACCTGATTTTTAATGTGCTGCACCACTTCGCTGGTGATGGGATTGGCGACGGCGACGAACAGCCCTTCCTCGGTTAAGGCATTTTGAGCCCGAGCGAAATTGGGAAGTGCGAGAGCACAAACGAGGGCGAACGCTGAAAGAGCGGCCCGGCTTGGGTTGCAGTTCACGGTGTCGGTCCTCGGACAAGCCGTCGGTTATCCATCATTCAGATTATAACGCGGCGGCGGGTCGCCGCAAAAACTCTCTGCACGATCCGAGCCGCGAGCATAAGCGATTGCCGGAACCACGACCGCTCCCTGACGGTCGCGGCTCTGAAAAGCGACTCGGCGCGCGATGAGCGGCCTATCTCCGATTCGCTGGAACGATCTGCTCATTTTTTTTCGGCGCTCAGCTCAGGCACGCGAAATGCGGTTCGGTTCGACCGATTGTAGCGGTTTTAACTGGCAGGGTTGGCAAGAGATACCGAAAGGGCGTATTCCTTTCAAAATGGGGGATTGAAGGGTTTCACCGAAGGGAATAGGTTTGAAGAGGCTGGTTAATTTGGAAACAATGGGTGGTTCCTTGGCATGGGAATCGCCGATAGAAAAAAGTCGCCGAAAGGCAAGTCAGCCGGAGAGCAGGACGGGCGACCGAAAGCGTGACGTGCCGGCCCCCTTAGGAAGAGGAATGGGGCGGCCGAATGAGGTTGCGTCATGCGCAGGGTGGTTGTGACCGGGGTGGGCGTTGTCGCCCCCAATGGCGTCGGCAAAGACGCCTTCTGGCAAGCGTGCATCGATGGTCACAGTGGCATCGGTCCGATCCGTTCGTTCGATGCGTCCAATCATCCGATTCGCGTAGCCGGCGAAGTTCAGGACTTCGACCCCTCCCCATACATCCCCGATAAATTCCGGAAGTCGGTCAAGGTGATGGGCCGTGCCGCCAAGTTCGGCATCGGCGCCGCCGGCCTCGCCGTCCGCGACAGCGGCATCGACTTCGCCGTCGAGAACCCGGAACGCTTCGGCGTCGTCATGGGAACCGGGCTAGTGCCGATGGATCTCGGCGAGCTGGCCCCACTGTTGGCCCGCGCCGTCCACGAGAACGGCCAGTTCGACGAGACCAAACTCCCCGACCACAGCGGCGACGCTCAGCTCTTCCCGCTGTGGCTGCTCAAGTATTTGCCGAACATGGCGGCAGCCCACATCTCCATGGCCTTCAATTGCCAAGGCCCGAACAACACCGTGGTGACGGCTTGCGTGGCCGGCACTCAGGCCGTCGGCGAAGGGTTCCGCCTCGTGTCTCGCGGCGACGCTGATGTCATGCTCTGCGGCGGCGCCGATAGCCGCATCGACCCGCTGATGCTCCTCGCATACACCGCGCTCGGCACACTCAGCCGCTGCGACAACCGCCCGCCGGAGGAACGCTCGCGCCCCTTCGACCGCCTTCGCGACGGCTTCGTTATCAGCGAAGGAAGCGCTGTGCTCGTGCTGGAAGAGTACGAGCGCGCCGCGGCCCGCAACGCCCGCATCTATGCCGAAGTGAAGGGTTTCGGGAGCAGCTTCGATGCCTATTCGGTGACCAAGCCGGACCCCGAAGGGCGCGGCGGCGCTCGCGCCATCGAGTCCGCCCTGACCGAAGGCGAAGTCAATTATCGCGACGTTGGCTACATCAACGCCCACGGCACCAGCACGCGGCTGAACGACTTGATGGAAACCGCCGCCGTCAAACGCGTCTTCGGCGACCACGCCAAGGAAGTGCAACTGTCATCTATCAAGTCGATGATTGGCCACTCGATCGGGGCCAGCGGGGCG
>DATNBQ010000228.1:0-5205 GCA_035571955.1 Urbifossiella sp.
CATCCTCATCGTCAGCGGCCAGAGTTTGCTCGTCAACTCGACTGCCGCCATCAACGCGCCGATCGACAACTTCTTCGTCAACGGCGACTCGACGTCGCGCGGCGGCGTCCGCGTCGCCGTCAAGGATGTCGATGGCGACAACAAGGCCGACATCGTGGCCGGGTCCGGCGTCAATCAGCACAGCATGATCCGCATTTACCTGGGGTCGAGCGTCAAGAAGGGGAGCGAACCGAGCCAGTTCCAGGACATCGATCCGTTCGATCTGAAGATGAGCGACGGGGTTTACGTGGGGTGAGCGATGCAGCGGTCAACCCGGCAGCCAGTTTTCAACCTTCAAGCTGGGAATTGCTGTAAGATCGCGATCCCCGCTGACGACCGTACAGTCGCCGAGGGTGAGGGCGATGGCCGCGATTTGAATATCGACCTGCTGCATCAATCGCCCGGTCTTTTTCAAGAGTGCGTACAATCGGCCGTATTCGTACGCAGCTTCGCGATCGAAGGGCCACAGTACGAACGCGGAAAGCGTTTGGTGGACCACATCCCACGAATGCTGTCGACTTTGACTCGCCTCGATTCCGCCGATGATTTCGCCAAGAACGGGCATCCCAATTCCAATCTTCATGCCCCGTTTCCGCGCGTCCACCACTCGATCTCGAATGCCGTGGCGATTGAAGAGGCAGTCGAATGCAGGGCCCGTATCGAGCAAGACGCGTCGACTCACGGGTGCTCCTCGTCCATAAGCCGGCGCATCGCGGCGCGGTTGAATTCCTTCATGCGCGAGCGCCAGTTGCCGAGCGACTGTTCTTCTTCGCTCGTCATCGACAAGGCTGGCATGGCCAGGAAATCCGCACTCCAGCGCGCGATCTCGTCCGGTTCCTCTCCCTGCTCGTCTTCGGTCATCATCGCCGCTTCCGGCGATTGCGACGGGGTGACGCGGACCTCCATGCCCTCGGGCCATTCCGGTGCGGCATCGAGAACGACCTTACCTCCGAGATAGCGTCCTGAGGCAGCGTGCATGACGTCGCAATCCAATCGAGAATGAGATTCCCTTTGTGATTGTGAAGTTATCGTGAGTTGGTGTCAAGCGGGTGGGCTTGCTTGTTCACAATCCCTGGTGGATTTGATCGAAGCGGTGAGCGGCCGAGGCGAAGGCCTGCACGAGCACCGGGTCGAATTGGCCGTCGCATTCCGCGGAGATCATTTTCACGGCGCGAGCGTGAGCCAGCGGCGGACGGTGCGGCCGCCGCGACCGCAGCGCTTCGTACACGGCCACGATGGAAACCACGCGCGCCGACAGCGGAATGTCGGCGCCGACGAGCATATCCGGGTAGCCGGCGCCGTCCCAGCGTTCGTGGTGCGAACGGGCCACCTCGGCGGCGATCGGCAAACTCGGCAGGTCGCCGGCGAACTTCCGCGCCACCGTCATCAGCACTTCCGCCCCCGCCGTCGTGTGCGTCTGCACCACGCTCCGCTCGTCCGAATCGAGCTTGTCCGGCTTCATCAGCATGTTGCGCGGCATGGCCAACTGTCCGACGTCGTAGATCGGCGCGACCGAGGCCAACAGGTCAATGTAATTCGGATCCTTGAGCCGGTTGTATTCGCCTTCTTCCGGCGCTGCGGCGGCCAGAGCCCGTACGTAGCGATTCAACCGGGCCCAATGCCCCTCGGACACGAGGTTCGTTTCCACCAGCACGCGCGAGATGGTGTAGCTGAGAATCTCGGCGGCGGAGTTCGGCCGGGCGGTGGGCTGCGGCGGTTCGTGATGAACGGTCGCTCGTTGGGCCCGGACGGCCGAGCCGGTCGCTTGGCGCCGCAACAGCAGTGTCCGCACCCGCGACACCAGTTCCGTCGATGTGAACGGCTTGCAGAGGAAGTCGTCGGCGCCGCTGGCGGCCAGCCCGCCGAGGGCGTCCGCCGGCATCGCCCCGGAAACGAGAATGATCTTCACCCGCTCGGGATCGGGCAAGGCGGCCCGGATTTTCTCGACCAACTCGGGGCCGGAGAGGCCGGGCAGGTTCACATCGGCGATTACCACGTCCGGGGCATGCTTGGCTACTTCCGCCAGGGCCGCGTCGGCATCCTCCGCTTCGCTCACGTCATAGTGATTCTTGAGAAGGAGCGTCAGCCAGCGGCGCACGGAGGGCTCGTCATCGACGACCAGGATGCGATCGCGGGTCGACGTCTTGGCCGGAGCGTTGGTCGCGGCAACGGTCGGCAGCCAGAGCGTGAAGCCGGTGAGGGCCGTGGCCACGGTCCGCGCCGTGGGATAGCGCTGGTCCGGATCGGTTTCCATCAAGCGGGCGACGAGTTCGCTGACTTCGCTGGGAACCTCGGGGCGAAGGTGGCGGACCGGTTCGGGCGTCGTGGTGAAGCGGCGATGCAAATCGCGGACGGGGTTGCCGGTTTCCGGATACGGTTCCTGGCCGGTGAGGGTCCAGTAAAGCGTGGCGCCGAGGCTCCAGAGGTCGGCCCGGGCATCGACGCCGTGCGGGTCGCGGGCCTGTTCCGGGGCCATGTAGCCGACCGTGCCGAGCAGCGTGCCCGCTTCCGTCATGTTCCGGTTGGGCATCCGCGCCAGCCCGAAATCGAGCACCTTCGCCTGCCAGTCCGGGGTGATCACGATGTTGGACGGCTTGATGTCGCGGTGTACGAGGTCGTGGCGATGGGCTTCGGCCAGCGCGTCGGCGATCTGGCGGAAGAGCTGGCAGGCTCGGTGCGGCGGCAGCGGCCCCTTATCGCGCACCAGGGTGAACAGGTCTTGCCCGGCGATGAACTCCATGACGAAGTAATCGCGCGGGGCGGCCCCGGCCCGGCTTCGCGCTGCCCGACCCGCGTCGAAGCAGGCCGTGATGTGCGGATGCTGCAAGCGGGCGACAGCCCGGGCCTCGGCGTAGAAGCGGTGCAACAGGCGCGGGTTCGTTTCCACGGCCCGCGCCATCACCTTCAGGGCCACCTGCCGACGCAATTGCAAATGCTCGGCACGGTAAACCGTACCCATGCCGCCCTGGCCGAGCAGATCGAGAATCCGATAGTGCCCGAGAATGAGGTCTTCGCCGCTCCCCTCGCGAACGGCATCAGCCTGGAACTGCGTGAGCAGGTGGCGGCGCACCAGTTTCGCCAGCATGTCGTCGGTGTTATCGAAGCGATGGATCTCGTCGCGATACTCGGCCGGCAATTCTTCCCATTCTTCGGGAAGTAGCACCAGCGTATCGAGCAGCCAGGCAAGCATTCCCTGGGCGGGGGAGATGCACGGCATGACGCCGTGATGCGTTATGGGGCTCGGCGTGTTGGCATCGCAGACGGAGTCGGCGGATAACGGGAGCATCGGGGGCCCGGGGCTGGGTCAGGCAGTGTCACGAGCGGGTACTGGAAACATTGAACCGGGACGTGATGCGTACAAGCGCGGCAGGAAAGGAAAGTGGATGCGCGGGTCAAGAAAAGGCGGTATCTCGCGCGGGAGATGAATTTTTGGCGGAATGAAAGAGTTCGAACGTGGGGAAAAAGTCCCAAGATTAGCCGCGACGCGGAGTCTGCGGAGCGGAGCGCTCCATAGACTCCGCGTCGCGGCTAATCGGAGTTTACTTCTTGCGGCGGAACAAGCGGGCGACGCCGAGCAGCGGCAGGCCGAAGCCGGCCAGGGCCATGGTCGCCGGTTCCGGAACCGTCGAGCCCGTGCCCGTTGAGGAGGGCACGGCCGGGACAAGCGTGTTGACGATGTTGCGGTCGAGGTCCCCGGTCGAGGCCTGCGGGTTCTGAGCAGTGAAGGAGCCGGTGGTGCTGGTGCCGACGGTCGAGACGGCCCAGAAGTTACCGAGGCCGACCTGGCCGGTTGGGATCGTCGCGCCGCCGTAGGTCCAGGACAGGTTATCGATGTTCGGATCGTCGGTCGGGTTCAGGCCGTTGGGAACCGGGCCGGCCTTGGCGGAACTGAACGTCCAGTCCGCCGGTTGATTGTTGGTGCCGGCAACGAGGCCGCCGAAATCGTAAATGGTGAAGTAGTCGCCGGACTGCAGCTTCATGTCGGTCGGCAGCACGATGGAGTAGGTCCACTGAAAGTTGCCGGCCTCCGGGGTGATCGTGACCGAGGCGGGAATGATCCCGGCCTGGGCGGGGGCCGCAATGGCTGCGGCCGCGATGGCAATGGCGAACAGGCGAACCAGCGAATTCCTTCGAACCATGAGCACATACCTCCGTGAAAGGCGACTCGTCCGTCCGGCTCGCAGCGGGTGCGAGCTAGGCCTCCCCGATCGTTCGTCCGCACCGGCGAGGCCCGTCTCGGTGCACGTGGGCGACCTATTTAGGTCATCGCGAGTTTGCTGTCAACCGCAGCTTGCCGCGCCGCGGCCGCCCCGCCCAGACGCAGGGAATTGGCCTTGACGCCGCCGGGAAAAAGCTACGCCGCCCCGCGATCTCGGCTTATCATGGTCCTTGCACGCGAACCTTCGCCGCCAACGCCGACACCCGCACCAAGGATCCTCATCATGCGCCGATTTGCTTTTCCCGTTCTCGCCTGTGCCGCCATTGCCATGAGCACTCCCGCCGCCGAACCCGCCCTGCAAAAGGGCGAGAAGATCGTCTTCCTCGGCGACTCCATCACCCAGGGCGGCGTCGGCAAGAAGGGTTACGTCACCCTTATCAAGAACGCTCTGAACGAGAAGCACAAGGACCTGGGCATTACAGTCATCGGCGCCGGCATCAGCGGCAACAAGGTGCCCGACCTGCAACGCCGCCTGGAAAAAGACGTACTCGCCAAGAAGCCGACGCTCGTGGTCATTTACATCGGCATCAACGACGTGTGGCACGGCGAGAGCGATCCAGCCCGCGGCACTTCCCCGGAGAAGTACGAGGCCGGGCTCAAGGACATCATCGGCAAGATCCAGGGCGCCGGGGCCCGCGTGGTGCTGTGCACGCCCACGGTGATCGGCGAGAAGAAGGCCGGCGCCAACAAGCTCGACAAGAAGTTGGACGAATACGCCGACATCAGCCGCAAGGTGGCGAAGGAGACCAAGTCGACGCTGTGCGATCTGCGCAAGGCGTTCGAGGATTACCTGGCGAAGCACAACGACGGCGATAAGGAGAGAGGCATTTTGACCACCGACCGCGTCCACCTGAACGATGCGGGCAACAAGCTCGTCGCCGAAACCATCCTGCAGACGATCGACAGGTAAGCGGTCGAGATCAAGGGGTAAGCGTCTCAATTATGGG
>DATNBQ010000229.1:0-19383 GCA_035571955.1 Urbifossiella sp.
GCCGTCGCCAATGGCCGAGTTTACATCGCCGACAAGACGCTGAACCCCGGCGCCGTCGCCCCCAACGACCCGTTCGCACCGGTCAAACTCGCGGCCACCGAACGCATCCTCTGCCTCGACTCCAAAAGCGGCAAGGAACTCTGGAAGCACGAATACAACGTCGTTTACGCGGTGCAATACCCGTGCGGCCCGCGCTGTGCGCCGCTCGTGCACGACGGCAAGGTTTATTCGCTCGGCGCGATGGGCCACCTCTGCTGCCTCGATGCCGAGAAGAGCGTTAACGGCAAAGGGCAACTCATCTGGTCGCGGGAATTCCCGGCCGCTTATGGCGTTTCGGTGCCGATGTGGGGATTCGCCGGCCATCCGATCATTTACAAGGACTTGCTGATCTGCCTGGTCGGCGGCCGATCGGGCCAGAACGAAGGCAGCGTCATGGCATTCGACAAGAACACCGGCCAATTGCGGTGGCGGGCGATCGTTTGCGATTCTCCGGGCTACAATTCGCCGGTCTTGATTGAATCCGCCGGCACGACGCAGCTCGTCATCTGGACGCCGAAGAAGCTTCACGCTATCGACCCGGCGACCGGCAAGAAATTCTGGTCGGTGCCGCTCGAACCGAAGCACGGCATGTCGATCATGAGCCCGCGCAAGCACGGCGATTGCGTCTTCGCCGCCGGCATCGGCAACGTCGGCGTCACCGTGAAGCTCGATCCGAAAGACCCGACCAAGGTCGCCGAGGTGTGGCGCGGCAAAGGCGGCCCGACCGCGAAGGATGGCGTCTATCCCGTCAACATGACGCCATTCGTGGAAGCCGGCGTAATCTACGCCGCGGACCAACCCGGCATGTTCCGGGCCGTCGATCTGAAGACCGGCCGGCGCTTGTGGGAATCCTTCGAACCGATCTTTGGGAAGAACGTGCCGCCGGGCTTCACGGCGCCGTGCGGCACCGCCTTCATCGTCAAGAATTCCGCCAACGGCCGCTTCTATACCTTCTCCGAAACCGGCGACCTGGCCATCGGCAAATTCACGCCCGAGGGATACACCGAGGCCGGCCGCATCCACCTCCTCGACCCGACCTGCACGGCACTGAACGGCCGCAAGGCCGTCTGGAGCCATCCGGCGTTCGCCGAGGGCTGCATCTTCGCCCGCAACGACAAGCAGGCCATTTGCGTGCCGCTCGGCGAATAGACACCTGCCGCGACCCACCGAAGCGGTCGTCCACAGGATGCCAAATCGGTGCGTTGGCATTGTGGCATCCTTGGCATTCTGTGATCGGTCAGAGCGATCCGAGGCGCGGATCAGCTAATCCCTGATTTCCCCAAGGTCGATTCGCCATTCGGTTTGGAGTAGGATGGACCTGTCCCCGGTGGTCGGAGAGGTTCGTCATGGTGCGGTCGTTCGCGTGTCTTCTTGCCCTCTTTTCAACCGCGCCACTCCGCGCCGCTGATCCGCCCATCGATAACGACTACTTCGAAGCGAAGGTGCGGCCGATCCTCGTGGCCAACTGTTTCACCTGCCACGGCGCGAAGAAGCAGAAAGGCGACCTCCGGCTCGATTCGCGCGACGCCATGCGCAAGGGGGGCGAGAGCGGCCCCGCGCTGCAACCCGGCGACCCCGCCAAGAGCGCCATCATCCGCGCCATTCGCTACGACGGCGACATCAAGATGCCCAAGAAGGGGAAGATGGCCGCCGGCGAGATCGCGATTCTGACGGCGTGGGTAAAGGGCGGGGCGCCGTGGCCAGCCGAGACCGTCGCGAAGGGCAGCGCTGCCGCTAAGTTCGATTTGCAAGCGCGGGCCAAGGCGCAGTGGTCGTTCCAGCCGATCCGCTCGCCGGCCGTTCCGGAATCGAAAAACGCGTCGCCGATCGATGCCTTTTTGCTGCGGAAGTTGGCCGCGGCCGGGCTTGGCTTCGCCCCGCCGGCGGAAAAGCGCGTGCTCCTGCGCCGGCTCTACTTCGACCTGGTCGGCCTGCCGCCCACCGCTGCTGAACTGGATGCCTTCGCCCACGATCATTCGCCGGACGCTTATGAAAAAGTCATCGATCGGTTGCTGGCGTCGCCGCATTACGGCGAACGCTGGGGCCGCCACTGGCTCGATCTCGTTCGCTACGCCGAAACCTTCGGCCACGAATTCGATTTCGAAATCCAGGGGGCATGGCGCTACCGCGACTACGTGGTGCGGGCCTTCAATGCCGACGTGCCGTACGACCAGTTCCTCACCGAGCACATCGCCGGCGACTTGCTCGATAAGCCGCGCCGCAATTCGAAGGACGGTTCCAACGAATCGCTGGCGGCGACCGGCTTCTGGTGGCTGGGCGAATCGAAGCACTCACCCGTCGATTCGCGCGGCGACTACGCCGACCGCATCGACAATCAGATCGATGTGTTCGGCAAGGCCGTGCTCGGCCTCACGATTGCCTGCGCCCGCTGCCACGATCACAAGTTCGATCCGATCGCCACTCGCGATTACTACGCGCTGTTCGGCGTGCTCGCCAGCTCCCGCTTTCAGCGCGGCGACATCAACGACCCGCAAGCCTCGGTGCAGGTGCTCGACGAAATTGCCGCAGTGAAGAATGGGCTAGCGAGCCGCGACGGTGAAAAAGCCCTGGAAACAGGGGCGAATGCATGGCGCGAGAAAGCGGTCCCCTTCGAGCGGTTCGGCGCCGGCTGGCGGAAGCGCTGGGATGCCTCGGGGCTCGGGTTACGCCTCGAAGCCGGCTCCGGCTTCCCACACAGCGGCCGCGAAGTCCGAAAGCTCTCCGCGGCATTGCGGTCGCCGACCTTCACCATCGACCAGCGATACCTGTTCCTTCGCATGGCCGGCCGCGACGCCAAGGCCCGACTCATCCTGAACGGCATTCAACTGATCCAGAATCCGATTTACGGCGGCCTGGCGCAAGCCGTGAACCACGGCGAGGAACTGCGCTGGGTCGGCTTCGATCTGAAGATGTGGAAGGGGCAGCCGGCATATTTGGAACTGCTCGACGACGGTCCCGGTTACTTTGCGATCAGCGAAGCGTGGTTCGCGGAGACGCCGCCGCCAGGCGAACCGGCCGCGAAAGTTTCGCTTTGGGCGCCAGGAAAAGACGACGATCCAAAAGCGCTCGAACGGCTTCGCGAGCTGGAAGCGAAGATTCCCGAACCGCGCCGCGCTCCGGCCATGCGCGACGGCGCTGGCCACAACGAGCGAATCTTCATTCGCGGCAACCACAAGACACCGGGCGTCGAGGCGCCGCGGGCGTTCCTCGAAGCGTTCGGCCAACCGCCTTTCACTGGTTCAGGCAGCGGCCGCCGCGACCTCGCCCGCGCCGTTACCGACCCCGCCAACCCACTCGTCGCGCGCGTACTCGTGAACCGCTTGTGGGCGCACCATTTCGGCGAAGGGATCGTCCGTTCCCCGGACAATTTCGGTTACCAGGGGCAGCCGCCGACGCACCCGGAACTGCTCGACTGGCTGGCGACGGAGTTTGTTCGCCGCGGCTGGTCCGTGAAACAGATGCATCGGCTCATCGTCACTTCTTCCGCTTACAAGCAATCGTCACGAGCGACGCCGGAAATCGCGACCAAGGCCATAACGACCGATCCGCAGAACAAGTTGCTTTATCGGCAGAACGTCCGCCGCCTCGAGGCCGAGTCCATTCGCGATGCCATCCTTCTCGTCTCGGGGCGACTCGATCGCGCGATGGAAGGGCCCGGCGTCTTGCCGTACCTCACGGAGCATCAGGTCGGTCGCGGCCGGCCCGCTTCGGGTCCGCTCGACGGCAACGGCCGCCGCAGCCTTTATCTCCAGGTCCGCCGCAACTTCCTCAACCCGATGTTCGTCGCCTTCGATTACCCCACGCCGTTCACGACCATCGGCCGGCGCACCGTGTCCAACGTGCCCGCGCAGGCGCTGGCCATGTTGAACAATCCGTTCGTGCTTCAACAAGCGGAGCGGTGGGCGAAGCGCGTGACGGGCTTGCCGGGTTCGACGGAGGAGCGCATTCGCGGAATGTACGAGGCGGTGTTCGGCCGCGCCCCGGACAGCGACGAAGTGGCGGCCGCAACGGCGTTCCTCAAGGACGACGCGAACGCCTGGACCGACCTGGCTCACGTGCTCTTTAACGCCAAGGAATTCATCTTCGTGGAATGAGCGGGGTAGGCAGCTCGAAAGTTGGTGAATCTCTTGTTCACTTCGACGCCATTGACTGATGATCATCAATGTAATGACATATTACCAACCATCCATTCTGACCCTCTCCCCGTTGGGGAGAGGGTGGTTTGCGAGCGCAGCGAGCAAACCGGGTGAGGGGTTGTATTCATGCAACAAGACCCCTCACCCGCAATCTCGCTGGCGCGAGATTGCGGCCTCTCCCCAGTGGGGAGAGGCGTGGGGCTGGTTGGCTCCATGGCTTTAGTTTGATTACTCTCAATAGCTAAAGACCGGCATACTGCACGTAGGCATGCTGCTTGTGGCACGAAAGCCGTTTGACGCTCGGTCCCGGTCTGTTCCAACATGTAGGAAGTCTGCCTCATGGCCTTAAAGTAACACTCTACCGTAATCGCTTGTAATCGCCCGGTTCACGCCGGGTCCAGAATCTCGATTACAGGTTGCTACGGAATTTTCGCGCAAACACTTGCATCGCACGGATGGTTACGGATACTATGTGGTCAGTTGGCTCCCTTCCTCACCTCTCACGGGAAGCTACGATGTTCGCCAATGGCACGATCCCGCTTGTCCCGCCTTCGGGACCGACCAAAACCAGCATGACCCCCGCGCGGGACGACCTCGCCCCGAACGTGGACGGTGCTGAGAAGCCCGGACTGAAGGACGAGGGTGCCGCCTCCGTGGCCAACGACCCCGAGCTAAATGTCATCCACCAGATCATCACGTATTCCGAGTCCAACCCGAACAACGAACCCCCGAGCCAACTCGACGACGAAGAGTTAGCCCGCCGGGCAATCGGGTACGGTTTGGCTTACAAAGAGCGGATCGACCACTGCTGGGAAGAGTTGGCCGACAAACAGCGGGTCTGGGATGAGACCGTCCGCGTACTCGGCGGTACGAACAAGTGACCCACGATCCCGGTCCGACCTCCGGATCGGGGTCGCCACCCCCAACCCCAGCGAGTCCCAATGCCGCGAAAACCCAAAGCCCCGCCGCCGGACACGGACATCCAGGAACCCGAGGAGAGGATTCATTACGGTCAGCGACTGAAAGAGTTTCGGATCCGTCGCGGGTGGACCCAGGCCGAGATGGCCAAGAAACTGGGCCTGAACTACCAACAGGACTTGAGCCTCCTGGAGAACGACCCGGACAAGATCACCGCTAACCACTTGGCGCGGCTCCGGAACTACGGGATGGATGTCGAATACTTCCTGACCGAGGAAATGAACGGGACCGGGGACACGGTGTCCCGGTTCTTAGAGCAGATTAAGAACCTCCACGGGGGAGGGGTAGAAGACGTCTATCCGGACCGCCACGAGGCCCTGAAATCGTTCCACCGATACATCGACCGAGAGCGCAACCGCATCGACCTGACGGGATCGTCTTTGAAGGGGCTTCTCACGATGCACCCGGAGACGTTCGAGGCGATGAAGAAACGGATCCAGGGCGGAACCGAGGCCCGGATTCTGCTCACGCACCCGGCCTTCGCCGTACTCCGAGCGTTCGTTGAGGGGCGGGATTTTCAGATGATCGTCGGCGAGATCGGCGAGGCGTTCGGAAAGTACTGCAAGGCATTCAAGGAGATTGCCCCGAACCGGGTGAGCATTCACGTGGTCCTTCACCCGCCGACCATCTTCGGTATCTTTCTGACCGGTCAAGGCAAAGCGCTGATCGACCCGTACACGCTGACCGTCGAAGCCTTCTCGACCCAGACGCTGGTCTGCCGCGATACCGGTAACCCAAAGTGCATGTTCCGTCAGTATCACCTTCACCACTTCGAAAACCCGTTCTCAAACGCGCTAACCAACCAGGTATCTATTGAGTTGGACGAAATCGGAGACATAGACAAGAACCCGCTGATGGAAGCTTGCAAGAGCATCGACAAGGCTCTCAACCAATACAAGGAACGCGGTCTCAAGGGAACCAAGCGGGCGGAGCAGAAGCCCTCCTGACGGTGCGGGCAATCTCCACGGGCTTTCGAGTTTGCTGTCGGAGTGGAGGAACGGCCTAGGTCGACCGATCTTCTGGCGTACGACTACGACTCCTGAGACTGCGCGGAACCACGATGATGATTACACAGAGCGGCAAGCGCGAATAGCATCGCGTCATTTTTCACGGGTCTAAGTGCCGCAGAAGGTTCGGTAGGCGCAACCCTCGGGGCCCGGCTCCCGAAAGTGGGTCAACTCCCGGCCCAGTTCGTACGGCGATCTCAACACCGCCAGCAACCCGTGCAGCACCGAGAGGTCGTCGCGACCCTCGGCGGCGGACAGCGCCTCCTCCACCCGATGGTTGCGCGGGATGACGGCCGGATTTACGGTTCGCATCACGGCGTATGCTTCGGCGACCGGCTTCCCATCGCGTTCGAGCCGCGCCAGCCAGCGCGAGTGCCAGGCCTGAAAGTCCGGCTGCAGATACCGTTCATCATCCAGCCGCCCCTCCGAGAGATCGCGGAATGTGTTGGTGAAGTCGGCCCGCGATCGCTGCATCCAGGACAGTAACCCCGTGACCATCTCGGCGTCGTCGGCCTCTTGCGTCAAGAGCCCTAATTTCTTCCGCATTCCAGCGAGCCAGTACCGCTCGAACCGGACGGGGAAGTCTTCCAGAACTTCCCTTGCGGCCGCGACCGCCTGCTCCGGGTTAGAGTCCATGAGCGGTAGCAGGGTCTCGGCGAACCGCGCCAGATTCCACTGCGTGATGTTGGGCTGGTTGCCGTATGCGTAGCGGCCAGCATGGTCGATCGAGCTAAACACCGTGTCCGGGTGGTAGGCGTCCATGAATGCGCACGGACCATAGTCAATCGTCTCCCCGGAGATCGCCACGTTGTCGGTGTTCATCACACCGTGAACGAAGCCGACGAGTTGCCATCGGCAGACGAGTGCGGCCTGTCGGTCAACAACCGCGCGGAAGAACTCCAAGTACTTCCCAGGTGCATCGACCAGTTTCGGGTCGTGGCGTTCGATGGCGTAGTCGGCCAGCGCTCGCAAGGTCGCTTCGCCCCTCCGAGCCGCATACTCGAAAGTCCCGACGCGGATATGGCTGGAAGCCACGCGGGTGAGAATCGCACCCGGCAGCGGAGTCGCCCGATAGACCGGCTCGCCCGAGGCGACAACCGCGAGACTCCGGGTGGTGGGAATGCCGAGGGAGGCCATGGCCTCACTGATGATGTACTCGCGGAGCATCGGCCCGAGAGCAGCACGACCGTCGCCGCCGCGCGAGAATTGCGTCCGCCCCGAGCCCTTCAACTGGATATCGACGAGTTGGCCCGAGGGCGTCCGATGTTCGCCCAGCAGAATGGCGCGGCCATCGCCGAGCATGGTGAAGCCGCCGAACTGATGGCCGGCGTAAGCCTGGGCGATCGGTCGGAATCCGCTCGGCAGTGTCTGGCCGGCGAACAGAGCCGCGGCGGCGTCAGCCGAAAGTGAGGTGATGTCAAGACCGAGTTCGTTCGCAAGCTGGTGGTTCAGGATCGTCACTCGCGGTTCCCGCACCCGGGCCGGCTCGCTTTCAGCGAACAGGATGTTCGGCAACCGCGCGTAAGAGTCATTGAACCGCCAGCCCACGGAGTCCAGGGCCTCATCCAACGCATCCGGAGTGGCCATTTCGTTCGTCTTTACTCCTGTTTAAGCAGCAGGCAGGTCGGAAATCGTCAACATGTCGCCAGACCGAGTACGGCATGCTGACCGAAGGGACGAGAGTATTGTAACGATGTGAACGTCGGCCAGTGATTGATGCCACGACCTTGTAGCCCAGACGATCTTCTTCTCGTGGCGGCGGCAGCCGGCTCTCGCAGCAAGCCTCCGGCCGATCCGTCCATTTTTTTGTCGCCATTCCTGCCCGGGCGGGCACTATGAAGTGATACTGCCGCACACGGTGGACCCGAATGGCCGATGCGACCTTGCAAGCTTTGTTCCGGAGAATCGTCCACGCCTCCGCCAGTCGCGAGGCGGCCGGGCTTCCAGATGCCGAACTCCTGCGTCGGTTTGCCGCCGACCGGGACGAGGCGGCGTTCGCCGCCCTGGTCGCTCGCCACGGGCCAATCGTCCTCGATGTCTGCCGGGCCGTCCTCGGCAATCACGCCGATGCCGACGACGCCTTCCAGGCCACCTTCCTCCTGCTTGTCCGAGGCGCCGGGTTGATCCGCAGGCCGGAATCTCTCGCGGCCTGGCTACATGGGGTCGCATACCGTACGGCTCTCAAGGCCCATACTCGGGCCGCCCGACGGCGCAAGCATGAGGCCCAGGCGCCGCCCAGGGAACTGCCGGCCGTCGATGATCTGCGTTGGGCCGAGGTCCGACGGGCCGTACACGAGGAACTTGCCGGCCTGAGCGAACGATACCGGACGGTGCTCGTACTGTGCTACCTCGACGGGTTCACCCAGGAGCGGGCGGCCAAGGCCCTCGGACTCTCTTCGGCGGCGGTCAAGAAGCGGCTGGAACGGGGCCGGGAGATGCTCCGCAAGAGATTCGACCGTCGCGGCCTCGGACCGACTGTACTGCTGGCAGCCGCGGTCGTTCCGACAGTGGTCGTTCCGCCCGCGCTGGCAGCGGAAACCGCCAGGGTCGTTTCCCTCTTCGCCGCTGGTCCGCTGCCGCCGGGCATGGTGTCCAGTTCCGTCATCGGTCTCATTCGTGGAGGCTCGCGAGCCTTGCTCATCTCGAAACTCACTCTTCTGCTTCCCGCCGCCTTGACGATGGCGCTGGCTGCCGTCGTTGAATCCGGCCGTTCTGGTCCGCTCCCGATGAGTGCGGCGGCGGCAGCCGACTCACCAATCACAACCAAAGACTCGGCCGACCGAGATGCCCGACGGCTCGCCGGAACGTGGAAGGTCCGGCACGTCGAGACGGACGGCAAGCCGCTCTTCGATCGCGACGAACTCGCGGACGCACGCATCACGTTCGCGGATGGCAAGGCCGAAGTGAAGGGCCTGAAGGTGCTGTTTGTCGGCGATTTTTCGTTCAAGATCGACCCGACTCAGACGCCGACAGCGATCGATGTCACGTTGCTCGATGGGGCGATGAACGGCAAGACATTCGAGGGAATCTACTTCGTTCGCGGCGATGAGGCTCGCATCTGCCTGCGTCTGGAGCACCCAGAGCACGGCCGTCCGAAGGGATTCGCGACTGTCAGTGGCACGACACTGTACACCTTCTCACTCGATCGCGTCACGGCGAAGAGCAGAGGCGCTGAGAAGAGCAGGGAGAAGAAGAGTGAGGTGAAGAGCATTCCAGTTCCGGCGCCGGCCGTTGCCGGATCATGCCGGGTCACCGGCAAGGTGATCAGCACCGAATACGCGAAGGCGGGCGGCGCGGTGGAGCGGTCGATCGTCTACGCGTTCAAGACTTCGGACGGAAATCGGATCGGCGAGTCGCTGTCGAAGGAACGAGCATTTGCCTTCGATCTTCCTCCTGGCCAGTACCAACTGCAGTGCACGGCGAACGGCAGTCGGGGAGCGACGTTCGAGCCGACTTACAAGACGGTGACGATAGAGAAGGGGGAGACGAAACTCGACCTCGGCACCATCGACCTGCCGGCCAGCGAGATTACAAAACTCTTCGGCAAGCCGGCCCCCGAGTTAGAGGGCATTGCCGGATGGAAGAACGTCCGTCCGCTGACCATCAAGGAGCTACGGGGGAAGGTCGTCGTACTCGATTTCTGGAGCCACGCCTGCACGCTCTGCCTTCACCACAAGCCGGACCTGGCGAAACTCGCGGACAGGTACCAGGACAAGGGGCTCGCGGTGCTGACCGTTCACGATAACAGCGAGGACGACGTGGACGAGGCGCTGAGGAAAGTGCCGGACGCAGTAAAGACGAAGGCCGGGCACCTGCCAGTTGCGCTCGACGGTAAAGGCAAGAAGGGTGTCTTCGGGGCGTACGGCATTCACGCCGTCCCGACCGTGATCCTGATCGACCAAGAGGGGATCGTGGTCCGCCGATTCCACCACGCCGGCGCCCCCGAACTCGACAAGGAGATCGCCCGATTGCTGAAAGTTAGCAAATGACGTGGCCGGTTGTGCGACGCGAATCTTGCCGAACCATTGTTGTTTCAGTCAATGATCTCGCGGGAGACGTGTATGCGGTACCGCCCAGGCGCGATCGTCGTTGTTATCGCGGGCTTGTCGATACTCGCGTTCGGAGTCTCTCGACAACGGCCGGACGCGGAACTCGCCCGACTCTTGAAAGAGCAGGCGAAAGAAGATGAATTGAAAGAAGAGCTCGAACGGACGATTCGCTTATCGGAGGCCGGCGATGAGATTGCCGACGCCTTGATTCATGAGCGATGTACCCTGGAGACCGCGACGGATCGGTTGCAGACCATCAATGCACGTCGCGCCCACATGGTCAGGTTTCTGGAATTCAAAACCGACCGATCTGGCGCAAGCCCGCGCGAGTTATTCGCGCGGTATGCCCTTATCAAAGTCGCCAATCGCCTTGGAGGCGAACTCCCGCGAGTCATCCCGCGGATGAACGCCGAATTTCGGCGGATGTTCCCAAATGCAAGAGAACCAGATTGGCCCGGCCAAACCCAATGCAACCCCACAGGGCGGATTCCATCGATCGATGCATCTTTCGACGCTTGCATGAGGAAGGAGACGCCTTGGGCGCGCGCAAACTGTCTGAAGTGCCTGATTGATACTTTGAAACTGTCTGGGCAGTGGAACGATGTGGCGACGTTAAGGCGGGGCGAACTGCTGGCAGCCCATCACAGGCAATGGGAAAAGGCGAACGCTGTCGAGCGCCTCCCGCGGGTCAGAGAAGAAATCGCAAGGCTACATAAACACCTGGACGAGGCTCGGCGACAAAGAGAAGTTTCTCGAATCGAAGAACTCCAAACAGAGATTAGCGTGAAGACTCGCAAAATGAATACTCTGGTTCAGATCATAACCAGGTAGCAATTACCTGGCATTTGACGCACTTGACCGTCGTTGAACCGAACGTCCCCCGCGCATTCCTCCTGCCTCAAGGTTCGACCTTTGGGAGAAGCAGGCCCGCTCCGACCGCGATAGCCTGTGTCAGGCCGCGGTGTGCCGCGCTGCGACGGCACTGCTTGCGGCGGACCGAGAGCAGGCCAAGCAGGACTGCAGAAGTGATGAAGTTTACGAGCGACTTCAAGTCGCACCGGCGATTGAATGCCGTTTTGCACGCTTGGGCTGCACTATGTTGCCAGCGATGCGCCGTCGCCGGGCTTACGTGTTCTCTTCGTGATCGAGGAGAGATCAAGAGTTCCCATTCTGACTAATTGCCGCCGGCAAGCCCGAGCGAACGATTCGCCGCCGCGCTAGCGACGAGCATCGCAAGGACTTTCAAGTCGATCTCAGTGAGCCTTTTGATATACACGCAGCCCTTCCCGGTCTTGTGCTTTCCGAGCTTCGACAGTAGGTCGGCGGCGCCGGCAGCGGCATTAAGCCCGTATACGCTAATATCGCCCTTCCGAGACGAGAATCCGACGACGCAGGCGTCCCCCTCGCGGCCGCTGGCGTATCGGTAGTGGTAGCTCCCAAAGCCGACGATGCTGGCGCCCCACATTCGCGGGGGCTGCTTCGTCGCCTTGGCCATCAGGTCGACCAAGGCCTCGCAGTCTCCGCGCCGGGCTTCGTCGTCGATTGTCGCGAGGTAATCTCCAACGCTTGCGTCCGTCGCCTTCGTCTTGTTTTCAGCCATCGCCGTCCTCCCGCCATGCTTGTTCTATTGAACGCAGTTCGGCACTATCCCAGTTCCATCGTCGTGATGCCGAAAATCCGGTTCTCCGCCACAACAGGCGCCCCGGACGTGTCCATCCGAGCGGTGCGAAATAGCTCGCGTGTGCCAAGCGAGTGAACCAACCGCTCCGCCAACGGATTCAGCGTCGCATCGGGGATGTCGATGCACGCGCGCGATCCGGGAGCCGATCCCCAAAGCGCCTGCAACAGCGTCTCGGCGACCACGGCATCGTCGGCGAACAGCGGACCAATCTTGTGGCCGTCGATACTGCATCGGATCACCCCGTAACCACGCAACGGCCCTTCGCTCACCACGGCGAACGCGGCGGAGTCCGGGAGTGCGATCCAGCGCCGCAAAAAATCGGGACGCGCCGCAGGAAATCAGGTTCGGTCGTAAGCCGCGACTTCGCTGAACGGTACGGTGGATAGCTTCACCACTCCATCGGGCACTTCGCCGCCGCCAATGCCCTCGTGGCGGATGTGTTTGTGCGCGTAGCGGAATCCTGAGCGTTCGTAATTGGACTGCTGGTTCAACACGACGTCGAGGCCATGTTGCGGCCGCCAAGGTGAGCCATCCCCGCCGCCCATGTTTGAACGCCGCAGCCCAGGCCTCGTGCGGCGGGACGGTGGAGGACAAGCCGCCTCCTATAGGTCGGGTCCAAGGTTTGCGAAGCGGATGTTCAACACTTCCTGTGCCGCGGCGTGGCGGGAGACGACGAGGAGTTGCGGAACGAAGCCGCCGCCCAGGATCAGGCTGGCCACGGCCAGCACCATCGCCCGTTCTCGCCCGGTGATGGCCAGGGGCGCCGTCGACTCGTGCCGCCGTCCCGTGAAGAGCAACAAATAGGCGCGGACGATGGCAATTCCATTGATAGCCGTCGCAAGCACCACGATGATTCCGAGAGCCAGGTGGGTTTCGACCGCGCCTTCCACGAGCAGGTCGGCGGCGACATAGCCGAGCGTGCATGGAAAGCCGACGCTGGCTAACCCCGTGAGCAGGAAGCCGACGGCAAGCCCCGGTGAATGATCGTAGAGGCCGACGAAGCGGTCGAGCGGCATCTGGCCGAGGCGGGCTTCGACCGCCCGCAGCGTGAAGCCCAGCCCGGAGAGCGCCAGTGCCGCCGAGGCCCACAGCGCCAGTGCGCCCGTCAAGCTGAGCGACGTGTGCAGTTCCAGGCCGACCAGCACCAACGACGCGTTGCTAAGAAAGAGGAAGGCGAAGAAGCGGCGGGCGTCGCGCTGCACGACGGCCATCCCTGCCGCATACGCCGCCGTGACGAGCGACACAACACCCAGGCTTTGCAGGATCCAGTCGGGAGCGATGGGAACCACGAGACGGACGGCCGCGTACACGCCCGTCATCGGCGTGGCGAACAAGAGCGATGCACTGAACGCTCCCCGGGCGAATAAGCTCGCCAGCCAGGTGTGGACGGGGACGGCGCCGCAGCGGACCAACACCGCGGCGAGGAGAAGTGCGGAACCGACGCCGCGCCCGCCGGGAATTCGGCCTTCAACGCACGCCCATCCCGTCATGAGCAGTGCAATGTAAGCGCCCATGTGCCAGGCGAATAGCCGCAATGAGCGGGTGGTCCCGTTCTTCTCGAAATAGGGGATGAGCGTTTCCACGGTCAGCAGTGCAATCAAGGGCCACGGCTCGGTGCATGCGAAGATCGCCAGCCGCAACGATTCGCCGGCCAGCGTCCCGGTGAAGGAAAATCGCGGCGCCTTGTTTCGCGCGGTGGACAGCACGGTCAAGAAGTGCAAGAGGGACGCCAGCGGGAAGAGTAGGGCGCTCAGGGAATCCAGCGCGAAGCCGTTTTCGAGAATCCTCGATTGCTGAGGGAATCCGGCCTCGAAACCAACGCCGGCCAGAACCGCGGTGACCAGTGCGATCGCCGTGGTCCCCTTACTCCAGCGATAAGCAGCCTCGACCGAGCGCGCCCGCGTCGCGGCCATCGCGCCGCCGAGCGGAATCGCGATGGCCAGGTCCAACCAGGGGAGTTGAAAAAGCATCATGCGTGTTGCCCCACCTCACGACCCGAAGATTCGTCGTTCGGACTCGTAGCGCGGTCGGCTCGGTCGATGAAGCGGAGTTCGAGCCGGTCGCACCACTGGAAGAACCGGAGGAACGGCCGGACGATAAAATCGATCAGGATGGCATCGAGGTAGCCGCGTTCGAGGGCGAAGCGGTAAAGCCAGGCGCGGGTGTCAGGCTGAGCGAAGCGAAGCAAGCCAGGCGGCCGCGGCAATCGTTCGCCCATTGCGTTTTCCAGTGCGCGAACGTCTTGCAAGAACGTCGATGCGCGGACGAACTGCAGCGTCCGCAGGAACGCATGGCCGAGCAGATGCACGAGGGCCACGTACCACAGGAACGGCGCCCAGTGGCCGAGGCCGATTTCCATCACGATCATTCCCACCTGCGCCAGCGACGCGAACGATAGCACCGATTTGACATCCGTCTGCACCGATCCCACGAGATAGGCATAAACCGCGGTAACGAACCCGAGCGCGATGATGGCGATGGCCAGCGAAGGCGAAAGGGCGATCAACGGGCTGAGGCGGAGCAAGAGGAACGCACCGAGGTGGACCGAGAGCGCGCCGTAGAAGACGGCGCTGGATGGCGTCGGCCCTTCCATAGCCCGCGGCAGCCAGCCGGAGAATGGCACGAGTGCGGATTTGCCCGCCGCCGCCAGCAGCAGCAACGAGCCTACCGCCAGTGCTTCGTTGGGTTCCACGGCCGCCTCGCCGTAGGGCCAGGCCGCGGTGCCCAGGAGCTTGTCGAAGTCCCCTTCGCCGGTCATGTGATGCAGCACCACCGCGGCCAGCAGAAGGGCCGCATCCGAAATGCGGTACACCACCCAGACGCGGAACCCGTTGCGACATGGCGCCGGCCGTTCCTGGAAAAACGCGATCAGAAGAACGCTCGATAGCCCGACCAATTCCCAGCCGGTGAATAGCGTCTCGATGGTATCGGCAAGCGACGCCGCGATCATGCCAGTGAGAAAGACGGCGAAAAGGGTGAAGAAACGGTTGTAGCCGGCTTCGCGGTGCATGTACTTGGCGGCGAAGGAAGAGATGACGCCGCAAAGAACGAACGAGAGCATCGCCAAGGGAACGGACAGGCGATCGAACTCGAACTTGACGGCGAAGTGGAGACGGCGGCCGGTTTCACCGGGGAGTTCGATCCAGTTGCCGAGATCGAGGACGGAGTGCCGCGTGCCGGTGGCGATCATGACGCCGAGGACGCCGCAGCAGGCCAGGAGGCCGGCGCCGACGGCCAGCCGGGTGGCGCCCGCCGTGGCTTGTTCGGAGAGACGTGAATCGAGAAGCGTCGTAATCCCGAGCAGGAGCACCAGCACCGTCGGCGCCGCCACCACGAGCACTTCGAGGATAAAGAGAATCCGTTCGGAGGTTGGCATAGGCGCCTTCGATTCCACTAGCCGCGGGGAACGCCGATCTCGGCGAATTCCAGGTGGTCGCGGCGGCCGCGATACCAATCGAACGAGGATTTCGCAGCCGGCGTCCGCTCCGATTTCGCTTCGTAAGGCCGAAAAACGCCGTTCTCGAATAGCTGCAACTCGTTCGTCTCCGGAGATTGAACCGCCAACTTCACCCAGCCATTCTCGGTCAGCGTCATTCCCATCGGGTCATTCGCGAGAACTCGCTGCATCACGTCAGGAGTGGTTTCGCAGATGATGAGCAGGCGAACTGGTTCGTGAATCTCGGTCATTTGCCAGGGCAAGCCGGTGCGGAGATCGCTCATGGCGCCGTCCATGACGCCCAAAAGAGCTGTGATGTTGTGAGGCAGCTTGGTGGAGCAGCCGTAACCGGGCGGATCGACGTGGGAGAAATAGTACTCGAGGTTGATGCCGCCGCAGACGGGAAAAACCGCGGCCATGACGCGGGCGAGAATCGTTCCCTGGGGGTCGTCTTGCGTGGGATCGTACGAAGTGAGGAAAATCCGGCGATCGCAAAAGAGGCCGCGGATGCGGACGCGGCGGCCGACGTGGCAAACGGCATTGGTGGCGTGGCCGAGTTCGGGCCGGGTTTGTGCCAGGTCTTCGCTGCGCCCCTCCACGTGCCGCCGCGCTTCCGCGGGCGTCATCGTCAGCGGCGCCGACATGAAGCGCCGACACCGCTCGTGGGCGTTGCGGTCGCACGCTTCGTCAAGCTCCGATCGCACCCGTTCGAACTCCTCGCGATGCGATTCGGGAATCCGGTCGAGGTCGAACAGCGCCACCGAATCGTCGCAGGTATTGTGAAGGCCGCCAACAGCCCAGGTGGATTCCGGGATGCGGATCCCCCTGCGATTCAATGCCTGGCGAACGCGGTCGTCGTTAAGAATCTGCGCCGCGGCCCGGCCATTCGGCGCCCCGGGGCTGCCGCCGCACGCCCCGCAGTCGTAGGCCGATTTGTGCGGGTTGTTCAAGCTGTATGAGCCGTGGCCAAGAATGAAAACAAGCGGGGCAAATCGCTCGGTCAGGCCGATGTCGCGAAGCAGTCGCTCCGCCTGATCGGTCATTTCTTCCAGACTGAACCCCTGGCAATCCGGGCTCGGTCCCGGCTGGCATTCCGGGTTTCGCTCCAGTTTCAATCGCGTCGGCCGCGGCGGATGGACGATGCGGCCGACGTGTTTGCGCATTCGACCGGTCAAGCGCGGGAACAGGATGCGGAAAACCAACGGAACGGAAGCGAGTACGCCGATGGCGGAAAGAATGGCGCCGAGCGCGAACGAGCGAGTGCCGACGTGGGCCCGGTGGGCGGCGGCGCCGAGCGCTCGCTGTTGCCGCCGTTGCCGCCGATAGTCCGCCTCCTGTTCGGCCTCCACTTGTTCTTCGACCCAGTGTCGCGGCACCACGACGATCGGGCAAAGTGGCACGAAGTGGGCATCCGCCGCGCCGCGATAATACATCGGGGCCGCGAAAAACCCGGCTGCGCCGTAGGTCTCGCAATCCGGGGCGACCTCTTCCAAATGCCGGCGAAACGATTCCTCTCGCTCGTCCAAGCACGTGATCGCTTGAAAGCGCGGCAACCCCAGCCGCCTGTAACGCTCGTGGAGGGCCAACGCATCGAGCGTTCGATTGTAGAAGCGCCGCTCGTAGGCAAGGTGAAAGACGCGGCGCCGCTCGAGACCGTCGAAGGCCTCGATTTCGCGAACAAACTCCGCCCACTCGTCCCGGGATAAGCCCTGCAGTTGCTCGGGAGTCCATGTAAGAAATTGTGCCAGCAGAAATACCGGCCAGGCGCGTTCTTCGATTCCGGGAACCACCGGCGCCGGGATCTGCGCCCGCAGGGCGGCTCGCAGTTCTGAGAGGGACTCGTGGCGCCCGCACTTCTTCGCGGCGTAATCCGCAGCAAACCGATCGAGCATTAACCGCACGGCAACGAACTCGAGCAAAGTCCCCGGCGGGATTGCGTGGGCCACGCGGTCAGCGCGAGCTTCCACTTCGCGGATCATGCCGCACCAACCGCGCAGGGCCAGCAGCGTTGCGGCAAAGAAATCGTCCCACTCAGTCGCTTGAATTCCTAAACGTGCCAGCGATTCCTCAATGACTTGCATCGGGCCGAGACTGGCGTCCTGGATTCGCGCGAGTTCGGCTGGCACGCCCTGGAACCAGGCGTCGGGCGGTCCACCGCCCCGCCGATACAGTGCGCAAAACGAATGCAGAAACCCCTTCTCGCGCTCGGGCAGCGGCCAGTGGGAAACGCCCTGGTCGAGGAACGCCGCCGTGAACCGGATCAGGAGATCGTGGACCCAGAGATCGGGATCGATGCCTTCGACTTGCAGCAGAAGGTCGCGGTGACGCACCAACTTTTGGCGCTCCGGCGGATTTAGCTTGGGAAGCCGCCGAATTCCCTCGCGGCAGACCTCCCAAAGCAATTCCAGCAAGTCGCCAAGCAGGGTCCGAGCCGCCGCCGGCGTGCCGGGCTGCATTTTGAGCAACGCCTCGGACTCGGCCATATGCCAGTGCAATTCTTCCGCGGAGCCGGCGGCCAGTCGGTGCTCCAACATGGTGAACAACATTCGTTCGCGAGAGCCAAGTGAACCGGGGATCGTGCCCGGCCGCTTGCGAAGCTCTTCCTCCAACACCGAGCGCAATTCGTCTGTTTTGATGCGGCCGGCGCCTAGTGACTCCCGATAACGCGCTGCCGAGAGGAACGATTGGCAGCCGAAGACGCGGCCGCCGCGGCAAACGGCGTCCTCAAACGGTTCGTGCTCGAAGGCGTGTAGCGTGTTGTGGTGGATAAAAACGGCGATAGGCCCTTGCGCCGGCAACAGATGTGCCGCACGATCCAAGGCTCGGCAAAGTGCTGTCGACGACGCGTCGTTCATGGTCCTTGCGACCAGGAGAAAGAACCGAGGACTCGGTTCTGCGCTTCATTTACGAGTTCGGTAAGAGAATTCAACTTGCTTTCATACCTGAACACCGTGCCTTCCCAGCGACCTCCGTCTCCACCACTGTCGCGGCAGCCGTTCGGGTGGCGTGTTTTCCGGCAGCGGGGAGAGAACGTCGCGCGGTTCGTAGCCGCGTACCGGCAATACTGTTGGCCGGTCGAGTCGCTGGCCGATTACAAGCTGGCCCCGTTCCATTTGCTCGCCACCGAGGGCCGCGTTCACGCCGATCCGGACCATCTCTGGCACATGGAGGAAATCGCGAAGGTATGCCGCGCCGATATCGAGAACGGCAAAGCGAACCTTCGTCGCGATGCCCTGTCGCTTCTGTTATTCTTCACTTCGACCAATACCGGGTGACAACCGCAGAGACAAGAGAATGGCGCGGCCAAAATGGTGCGCCCTCCCGGAGATGAAAAAGCGAGGCCGTCTTATTTTCAGCGGGATTTGAGCCGATAATGCAGGTCCGTTGGATCGGCTTCGATCCTGCTCCGGTGGGTGGCCTCAACTACCTCCGCTAAAACGGCTCGTCGCGGTTCTCCGCGTAAATCTCGCTCGTCTTCGCGCTCGCGTGGCCGAGCAGGTATTGCACCGGCTCAAGCCCGTGACTTTCGCGAACGACGGTTCCAAAAAGATGGCGCAATCGGTTCGGATGCCAGTGATGGGCGCGGCGCCATTCCTTCACCGCAGGTCCGTGCTTCGTCTTCAACCGCCCCCGCATGCGCACCACGATTCACCCGGCTTGCGGGGCATCGGCTTCGGCAAGGGAATGCCTTCTCGGCGGCAACGCGGACGGCATGGGCATAGGTGTGGGCGGTGTACCCTTCGGCCGGTTGGAGTTTCGGTTTCGCCTTCCGGCGGTTCGGCTGGGATGGCTGAACCCGCGTCTGCCGGATCGCTCGCATTGCTTCGAAGCGTTCCTCGCGGGCCCGCCGCGGTGAGAACAGCGGGGCGGATGGATCGACTACCATCCCAGCGGCGATGAACTCGTTGATGATGGCCCGCCCGCGCGGACCGATCAGGATAACCCGCTCGCGCCCGGCGTAGCTTCTGGGTTCGTCGATCGCGTGCAGAACTTCCTGGGTCAGATCCGCGGGCAGGTACTGCGCTTCCGGGTGTACCAGTCCATCACCGCCGTCAGG
>DATNBQ010000230.1:0-3609 GCA_035571955.1 Urbifossiella sp.
TCGACGGCGCTGCGAATGGCGCGCGAAGGCGGCGCCGATCTCGAATCCCGCCTCCGCTACGGGTTCCTTCTCTGCACGGCGCGGCAGCCGAACTCCGGCGAACTGGCGGCCTTGAAGAAGTTGTACGATGCGGAGCTCGAACGATTTCGCGAAGACCCGGCAGCGGCCGCGGCTCTGCTCCACGTCGGCGAATCGCCATCCGCCGAGGAGTTCGACGCGGCCGAACTGGCGGCACTTTCGATGGCCGCACGAGTCCTTCTGAACCTGGATGAAACCATCTCTCTGGAGTAGCCGATGCTCGGGGCGAGAACGGATGCGATGCACCGCCGGCAGTGGTTGGGTCAGGCGGGAATCCTGGCCGGCTTTCTCGGCTGGCCGGCCGCGGGCGCCGATTCGAGCGCCCATCCCGGTCTGCATCATCCGGCGAAAGCGCGCCGCGTCATCTGCCTGTTCATGTCCGGCGGCCCGAGCCAGATGGATCTCTTCGATCCCAAGCCCAAGCTCAAGGCGCTACATGGCCAGGAGCTTCCGCCCTCCGTTCGCGACGGCCAGCGCTTCACCGACATGACCGAGAACCAGAAGAGTTTCCCGCTCGCCGGATCTCCGTTCCAGTTCGTCAAGGCCGGGCGGGCCGGGATGGACTTCTCCGAGTTGATTCCGCACATGGCCGGCATTGCCGATGAGATGACCGTCATTCGCTCGATGCGGACGGAGCCCATCAACCACGACACGGCGGTGAACTTCTGGCTGACCGGATCGCCGCGCGCCGGCCGGCCAACGCTGGGCGCCTGGCTTTCCTACGCCCTGGGCTCCGGCAATCGCGACTTGCCCGCTTACGTCGTGCTGCTCTCCGGATCGGGCGGGCAGCCGCTTCAGTCGGCTTACTGGGCGAACGGTTTCCTTCCTCCGCAGCATCAAGGCACGCAGTTCCGCGACAGCGGCGATGCCCTGCTCTATCTGAACGATCCGCCGGGCATTAGCCCCGCATCGCGGCAGCGAACTTACGACGCGCTCGCCGCGTTAAACAAGGCCCACTTCGACGAGGTTGGCGATCCGGAAATCGCGGCGCGGATTCACGCTTACGATCAGGCCTCGCGGCTGCAGCGGGTCGCGCCGGAATTGGTCAATCTGGCCGCGGAACCGAAGAGCGTGCTCCGACAGTACGGCGTCAAACCGGGGCAGCCATCGTTTGCCGCCAACTGCTTGCTGGCGCGCCGCCTGGTCGAACGGGGGGTCCGCTTCGTGCAATTGTGCCACCGCGATTGGGACCACCACAGCGCCCTTCACGAAGGTTTGCCAAAGCAGTGCCGCAACACCGACCGGGCCTCGGCCGCTCTCGTCAACGACTTGAAAAGCCGCGGTTTACTCGACGATACGCTCGTGATTTGGGGCGGCGAATTTGGCCGCACGGCCTTCTCGCAGGGCGAACTCACTTTGAATGCATTCGGCCGCGACCACCACCCGCGCTGCTTCACCATCTGGATGGCGGGAGGCGGATTCAAACGGGGCTTCGTCTACGGAAAGTCCGACGAATTCGGCTATAATCTCGTGGAAAACCCGGTCCACGTTCACGATTTGCAAGCGACGGTGCTCCACGCCTTGGGGATCGATCACACCCGGTTGACGTTCCGCTACCAGGGCCGCGATTTCCGCCTCACGGATACCGGTGGCCGCACCATCTCGGATCTGCTCGCTTGAGTTGCCCCTGTCTTCAAAGTGGGCGATGAGGGACTCGAACCCCCGACTTCCTCCTTGTAAGGGAGGCACTCTAACCGCTGAGTTAATCGCCCGTTTAAAACTCCGGCGACTGACGTCGCCGGCTCCCCAGTCGCTCATCCAATGGCATGGGTGCCGTGGGTAACGGCGCCGCCGGCGCGAAGGGCGGCAGCCACCAGCGTCGCCTCCGTGATCTCCGCGTCGGTGCAACCGGCCTGCTTCGCCTTCTTTGCGTGGAACTCGATGCAGTACGGGCACTGCGTGGTCATGGCGACGGCGATGGCCATCAGTTCCTTGTACTTGGCGGGGATCGCGCCGTCCTTCATTGCGGCGGCGTCGAAGGCCTGAAACGCCTTCATCGCGTCCGGGGCCAGTTCCTGCATGGTCTTCATCTTCTTCAGGTTCGCCATGTCGTACATGGTTTTCTCCGTTGTGGCGCGCTCGGCTCCGCCTCGAGGCTAAACATCTATTCGTTGAGATCGCGGATTAATCCGCGGACATATTTCGCGGCATTCAACAACGATCGGATCTCGACGAGCGCTTTGGCGCGGTTATTCGGCGCCGATTCCAACTTCGCGAAATGCTCGCCGACGTCGCCGAGCAGCGTTTCGTATTGAGCGGTGAACTCGTCCTGAAGTTCGGCGATTCGAGCGCTGCAGGGCGTATTCGCGGACCGGGCGTCCTCGATCCGTTCGCGGGCTTCGAGCATCTCCGCGAGGAATGCCGGCGGCATCTGCTTTTGCTCCGCCGCGGTCGGCCCGCCTTCCAAGCTCAGCAGGTAATCGGCGCGGGTGAATGGATCGCGGAGCGTCGTGTAGGCTTCGTTGAGCGCCGCGGAGAGTTCGAGGCTCGCGGCCAGGTCCGCGGTGGGCCCGCCGGCGTGGTAATCGGGATGCACGGCCCGCGACCGGGCCAGGTAGTGCCGTTCCAACTCGGCGGCATCAAGCGCGAACCGCCTCGGCAAACCGAGGCGGGAGAAATAATCCAAGGACATCGGGAACCCAGGAACGCCCACGGACGGCCGTCCGTGGGCTTGCTTGCCTTACATCGTGTACGAGCTGCCGCAACCGCAGGTGCCCTTGGCCTGCGGATTGGTGACCGTGAAGCCGCGCTTGTTCAGGTCGTCGTGGAAGTCGACCACCGCGCCGCTCAGGTAAAGCATGGAACGCTTGTCGACGATGACTTCGATGCCGTGAAATTCGAACTTGTGATCGGTTTTCTCGTCGTACTTGGGGTCGAGGTCGAGCTTGTTCTGGAAGCCGCTGCAGCCGCCGCCCTGGACGCGAACGCGGAGGTAGAGGTTCGCATTCGCCTCGATGTTGCCGTTGGCCCGCTCGTGTTCGACGTGGCGCCTCACTTCCTCGGCAGCCCGGGGCGTGACGACGATTGGCGGGGCGGCGGGGGCGGCGTCCTTGACGCCGAGGCCGCAGGTTTCGGTGCGGGGTTCGTTCGCGGTGGCGGTGGCCATGATTTCACCTTTCGTGGGAAGAGTTCGTGAGTTAGACGAAGATACCGTGAAGAAAGATTCAGCTTGCAGCCGCGGCGGTCGTTTCCGCTTCTTGTTTATCCTGGTAATTCTTGACGGCGGCCTTGATGGCATCCTCGGCGAGCACGGAGCAGTGCACCTTCACCGGCGGCAGCGCCAGTTCCTCCACGATCTGCGTATTCTTGATTCCCAGGGCCTCGTTCACGGTCTTGCCCTTGAGCCATTCGGTGGCCAGGCTGGATGACGCGATAGCGGAACCGCAGCCGAAGGTCTTGAACTTGGCGTCCTCGATGACGCCGGTGTCCAGGTTGACCTTGATCTGCAGCTTCATCACGTCGCCGCACTCCGGGGCGCCGACAAGGCCCGTGCCCACCCCCGCCGTCTCCTTGCCGAAGGAGCCGACGTTG
>DATNBQ010000231.1:0-13034 GCA_035571955.1 Urbifossiella sp.
CGGGAACCGTGGGCGTGGAACTGGTTCCACCCGTCGAATCGCAGGCCGAGGAATTCGATCCGCAGTGGCCGTTGAAACTGAGCACCGACGACCTGGCGGCCGGGATGGTGCGGTCGCGGCTGGAGCGGCGCGACGAAATCCAGGTGCGGCGGCAACTGTTCCGCGGGCTGGCGAAGTTGTTCAAGCGGGCGAGCAGTTTCAAGGGCCCGGGCGGCGGCGGTTACTGGCTGGCCCCGCACTGGTGGTTCATTGAGGGGCTGGCTCGCGAAGATTCCGACGGCAACGACGAAGAGGCGCCGCCGCCGCTCGTCGGGCCGCCGTTCCATCGCATCCTGCCGCGGCGCGCCCGCCAGCAAATCTATCGCGTGCTCCGCGCCACGCAGATCGACATGATCTTCGTCGAGGACGGCATCAGTTATCGCAAGTTGGAGAAGGTGCTGAGGGTACTCCTGGAACTGTACGATGTGCACGGCGGCCAGCGCAAGGCGGAGGAACTCCACTTCCGCGGGCTGACCAAGGTCCGCGTGATGATCCACGATTACGAACCGGGCAACCCGTTCCAGTCCGATCTTTACCCCGAGCCCAAGCTGGATGAACTCTCGCGAGTGCGGGTGCTGCACGTCTTCCGCGATCGCGGCGGCGAGTTGGAAGAAGTGGAACCGCCCTACGACTTTTCCTGGAGCCCGGCCCCCGCCGGCGTGCTGAGTTGAATCGGAGTTTCGACATGCGCGACCGCAGCGAGCTGCTCAAGCGAATCTCGATCGACCCCAATGTCTGTTTCGGTCGCCCTGTGATCCGAGGCACGCGTGTCTGGGTGTCGCTGATCGTGGATAATCTGGCGGATGGCATGGGCGAGAGCGAACTGCTGACTGCCTATCCTCAACTCCACGAAGATGACATTCGCGCCGCGCTGGCCTTTGCCGCGGAGATGACGCGAGAGCGAATCATTCCGATACCCATCGAGCCGGTGTTGGCATGAAGTTGAAGCTCGATGAGAACTTCGATGTCCGTCTCGTCCTCGATTTGGAGAAGGAAGGATTTGATGCCGATACGGTGATCGGCGAGAGATTGGCGGGAAGCCCGGATGAAGCAATCTATGATGCCTGCCGAGCAGCCGGCCGAACACTTGTCACACTCGATCTGGATTTCTCCAATCCCATGCGATTCTCCCCATCAGATTCTGAGGGCATCGTCGTCGTTCGCCCACCCAAAGCAGTTCTTTCCTCAATCCGCGCGACGCTTTGGAGCGTCCTCTCGCAGCTGAAAACCGGTCTCGTCAAGGGGAAGCTTTGGATCGTCGAAGCCGGCCGCATCCGCGAACACGATCCGGAGGATGTGGCGAACTGACGAGTCAGAGATGAAACGGTGAGCCGGGAGCCAGACCGACCGGAGCTCCGTAGAACTCCGGTGGCTCACCTCACGCTCCCGGCTCCCATGCCCAGTGGCTTCGATCTGTAGAATGCCCGTAACGTCACCGCGAGCCGCCGCACCGGAGCAACCATGCCTCGAGCCGCCTTGTTCGTCATTGCCTTCCTCACTCTTGCAACTCCCGTTGGCGCCGCCGAGTTCGATTCCAAGCCGATCGACCAGGTCGTGGAAAAAGCCCTGCGGGCGTTCCACACGCCGGGCGCTGCCATCGTCGTGATCAAGGACGGCAAGGTGGTTCACCTCAAAGGCTACGGCGTCCGCAAGCATGGCACGTCCGACCCAGCGACGCCGGACACCGTCTTCGCCATCGCCTCGTGCACCAAAGCGTTCACCGCCACGCTGACCGCGATGCTCGTCGAAGAAGGCAAGCTCAAGTGGGACGACAGGGTCCACGACCACTTCCCGGCTTTCCGCCTATCCGATGAACTGATGGACCGCGAAGTGACCATTCGCGACTTGCTCTCGCACCGGACGGGGATGCCGCGGCACGACATGCTTTGGGCGGGCCGCGACGCGGGCAGCGAAGACCTGATATTGCGGTGGGCGCAAGCGAAACCATCCACGTCGCTGCGTTCGACCTGGGAGTATTCGAATGTGCCGTTCACCACGGCGGGGTTCATCGCCGGGAAGTTAAGCGACTCCGACTGGGGCGCCGCCATCAAGAAGCGTCTCTTCGAACCGCTCGGTATGACATCCTCGAGCACGGCGGCGACTGCCGCGCGCACGGCCGCCAACCATGCCACGCCGCACTACCGGGCCATTGGCGGCAAGATTCACGCGATGCCCTGGGACGAGATCGACCACGCCGGCGGCGCTGGATGCATCAACAGCACGGCCCGCGACATGGGCCGCTGGCTGCAGTTCCAACTCGGCGGCGGCCGCTTCGAAGGCAAGCGGTTGCTCTCCGAGAAACTGTTTCAGGAAACCCACACGCCGCAAATGATCGTCAAGCGCGAAGGCTCGATGACCACGGCGTTCCCCAAGAAGACGACGAAGTTTATCAATTACGGGCTCGGCTGGTTCATCTCCGATTACCGCGGCCTAATGTGCGTGTCGCACAGCGGCAGCCTGACGGGGTTCCGCGCCCAGGTCATGCTCCTTCCCGAAAAGAAGATCGGCGTCTGCGTGTTCAGCAACTGCCGGCCGTCGTGGATGACCGAGGCGATCGCCAAGACTGCCCTCGACGCGGCGCTTGGCTTACCGGACGACGGCTGGGTGAAGTTTCACACCTCCGCGGCGGCGCTCGCCGATTTTCAGACCACGATGGACCGCAAGAAGCGCGAATCGACGCGCAAGCCGAATACCAAACCGTCGCTGCCGCTCGCGAAATATACGGGAACTTACGAGGAAAAGGCCTACGGCTCGGCGAAGGTCAGCCGCGACGAGGACGGCCTGTTGGTGTCGTGGGGGCGGTATGTGTTCCGCCTCGAACACTTTCACTTCGATACGTTCACGGCCGTGCCGATCGAACCGAAGGATGAAGTGGTTTCCTTCGACCGCAACACGAACGAGGTGCAATTCCGGCTCGGTTCAGATGGCGAAGTGGAATCGATGAAGTTCCTGGAGCAGGACTTCGCGCGGAAGGGGAAAAAGTGAGGCAGCAAGGGTCTGCCAACAATTCTTAGAGAACACATCAGGTGGGCGTCGGGCACAGCCCGACCTACAAAGCGGCTTGTAGGTCGGGCTGTGCCCGACGTTCTGTGGGCTAAAATATGGCCGTAGCTACGGTTTGACCCGCTTGAACTCCTGGAGGACCATCCGCGCATTGCCCTTGGTCGAGAACGCGGTCGGCCGCTCCTTACCGGCTTCGCCGCGCGACCGCGAAAAGCAGATCGTCAAACGGTCCCCATCGAGCTTGAAAATCCCTTCCAGAGTCTGACCTTTGTCGGCCTCGGCCAGATCCTTCTTGACGCGGATGTCGATCACCATGGGGTTCGTGGACGGATCGATTTCTATGACGCCGATTTCGCGCTTGCCGAACATCCACCTGTCGCCCTTGATGGTGACGACGGCCGTACCATCGGACTCTTGCCGCTTTTCTTCGCGTTCCATCCACTGCAACTCCCACCGACCTTGGAGCTGAGCCAGCACCTTTTCCTTCGGGGACAGTTTCTTGGCGTCGTCCGCGGCGGTCGAGCCGATCTGGCAAAGGAGAGACAGAATTGACAAAGTCAGCAGGCGGCACATGTGCGAACCTCGAGCTAGAGGATGCCCCATTTCAATCGCTGTACGATCCCGCGTCAATGGGCGAACGGGGTATCACTCGGGCTTCAGCACGGGAACTTCGCGGTGGATGCTCCGGGGCGATTTGTCGTCGCGCAGGCCGAGGAAAACGGGATGCCGCATGCGGCCGTCGTCGGTCCACTCCTGGAAGCGCACCTCGCATGTGAGCTTCGGCTTCACCCAGCGCACGGGTGCGTTCACGCGCGGCGTCTTGACGAATGGGCACTTCTCGACGATGAGCGGATCGAGTTTCTGGCGGAGGTCGGCGAGTTGCGAATCGCTCGATCCGCCGCCGGTGTGGCCGATGTAGCGCAGAGTTTTGCCCTCGAAGACGCCGAGCACCAGGGCGCCGATGTGCTTGCGTGAGCCGCGCGGCGCCGTGAACCCGGCGATCACGGCTTCCTGCCGCGCCGCGCACTTGACCTTCAGCCACGACGACGTCCGCACGCCTTCCCGATACGCGCTGGCGGCGTCCTTGGCCATCATGCCTTCCAGGCCGTGTTCCTGAGCGGCCGCGAAGAAATCCTTGCCGCGCTCCTCGACCCACTCGCTGAGGATTAATCCGTCGATGCCGCGAATCAGGGCCGCCAATAGTTCCTGTCGCTTCGTGAGCGGCTCCCGACGTAAATCGCGGCCATCCAGTTCGAGCAGATCGAAGGCGACGTAGGCCAGCCGCCCTTTGCCGGTCTTGCGGTACATCTGGAGCAGCTGGAATCGCGACCGGCCCTCTCCGTCGAGGGCGACGATTTCGCCGTCGAGAATTGCCGGACGTTTGATTTTTCGAAGAGCCGCGACGACGGCGGGGTATGAGTCGTTGAAGCCGACTTGATTCCGGGAATAGAGGCGAACCGATTGGCCGCTCGCTTCGGCGATGGCCCGAAAGCCATCCCATTTCACTTCGAAGCGCCAGCCGACGCGATCGAATGGCTCGGCGGCCAGCTTGGCCAGCATCGGCCTGACGAACCGCGCCATGGTCACCCCGTCTTGCGGTGGACCGTTTTGGAGCGCGGCGCTTTGCCGGCCGATTTCGCCTTCTTCGCGCGATCGAGGCTTTGCCGCAGGGCATCCATCAGGTTAATGACGGCCGGCGCTTCCTCCTCGTTCTCGGGAGATGCCACCGCTTCATGCTTCTTGCCTTCGACAAGTTTCGCGAGCCGTTCGTTGTAGTCGTCCTTGTAGTGGCTCAAATCGAATCCTTCGATGGAAGACGCTTCGATGAGCGACTTGGCGAGCTTCCGTTCCTCCGGGTTCCCGGACGATTCCTCGACCTCATCGGCGAAGTCGGCCGCCTTTTTCAACTCGTCCTCATAGCTCAGGAGGCTCATGGTGAAGACGCCGTCGCCGGGGCGGACGATGGCGACCTGCGAGCGGCCTGCGAAGACGACCTGGGCCACGGCGCAGCGGCGCTCCTCGCGCATCGCTTCGAGCAGCACCGAGTACGGTTTTTGAGCCACCTTGCCGTCCGGCACCAGGAAGTAGCTCCGCCCGCTGAAATAGACCGGATCGACCGCGGACTCTTCGACGAAGGCATCGACGGCGATTGTCTTCTCATCCTCGGCTTTGAGTGCCGAGCGTTCTTCCTTACCGACGGTCACGTAATGCCCCTTGGAGGTCTCGTAGCCGGAGACGATTTCGTCGTCGCGCACCTCGCCATGGATTGGGCAGACTTTCTTGTAGCGGATGCGGCTGTGGCAAAGGGAATGGAGCATGTGGAAGCCGATCTTGCCGCCGCTGCTCTTGGTGGCCGTGAAGCCCTTGACGGGAACGGATATCAGGTTGAAGCGCAGAAACCCGGACCAACTTGGCCTGGCCATGATGGAACTCCAAGAATGCGTCCGGGCGTTATCGGATGGAGTTCCATCTCAAAGGGAAAGAAACGCAAATGGAATACCGCCGCGAAATGAGCTCAGAGCGCGGGAGAAAAAAATGCTCCCATTCGGCCTCTTATTTCTGGATCTCATAGCAGGAAAGCGAGACCGTTCCATAAGCCGCTTCCGGTAATCGCGTCTCTGCGGCGACGTACAGCTCGTTGGCGCGAATCCGAAGCGGCGCATAAACGTGCGATCCGCGTGGCAACTCGAACCGCCACTGTTCGGATCCGCTCGGATCGGTGCGGGCAAGAAGGCCGGACACCGTCGCCGCGAAGGTGCTGTCGCGATCGACGAACGGAGCGGCAATGATCGGCGCCCCGAGCGGCAAACGAGTCAGCGTTCGGCCATCGAAATCGGAGAAGTACAGGCCGCCGTCGCGCGACCCGAACGCGATCCGATCTTTGCCGACAATGGCCGGCTTGCCGAACACGGCATCGGCTGCCGAGACGCTCCAGAGCACCTTGCCGGAGTCCGGGTCGAGGCAGGCAAGACCGCCGGCTGGTTTCTCGGGTGGTTCGGCGCCCTTGGTCAGGCGGCCGTTGCCGAGCCCCACGAACAAGCGGTCGCCCGCCGCAGCCACCGGCGCCCAGGCCGGCAAGTCGATCGGCGTTCGCCACACCGGCTTCCCCGTCGCTAGCTCCAGGCAAACGACTGCGCTGGTCGCGAACTTCTTGCTCGGACCGCTGCCGACGTAAACGCGGCCGCCCCGAACAAGCGGGGTCGAATCGATGTGCAAACCTTCACGAAAGTTCCACCTCTGTTTTCCCGTGATCGCATTGATTGCATAAAGGCCGTCGTTGCCAGCCGGGAAAATCACGAGGCCGTCCGCTGCGACCGGGCCGCCTTCGATGTGGTCGGTGGTTGGGAAGTTCCACAATGGGCGGCCAGTTGCGGCGTCGAGGCAGAAAAGGCGGCATGAAAAATTGGCGTGCATCCCTTCGCCGAAGTAAAGCCGGCCATCGGCCAGCGCCGGCGACGATGCCGTCGGCAACATGGTTCCGTCGGCATCGAAACTCCATCGCGGCGTGCCGGTTCGGTCGAGTGCGTAGACTGTCCCAGCGAGGCTGAAGCCGCGCGTGTGGATCGCGGCGAGGTAAATGCCATCATCGGCAATGAGAGGGGCCGCGACGGCGGCGCCCGGCCGCGGCGCCGTGTACGTCCACTTCAGCCGCAAGGGCGCAGCGTCGGGCTCATCCGGCAGCGGCGCGACTCGATGGCGTGGGTACAGCGCGATGCCGGCGATCGCGGCGAGAACGATCGCCGCCCCAACCAGGGTGACCCGATTCGTGCGGCATCCGCCTGCGTTCATGCGTGTTACCCTGTTGATGTTTGGAGACTCATTTTTCAGTGTAACCGAGGGATGCAACGAGAAACGGAATTCACTGCGGCCGAGCGAGTCAATGGGTAAGCCGCGAGGTCATTCACATCGATCGTACTGGCATGTATAGTGGTGCGTGGAGGCTCACCATGTCGCGAAAAGACGATGCCGCTCGACTGCTTGCGCGATCGCACTTCGAGTTCGAACCCGGAATGCAGCGGATTTTCCGGCTGACAGGTTCGGCGGAAGCCGAGTCGCGCGAATCGGAACCGATCAAGTTGCTTGAGGTCAATGAAGCGACCGTGGCCACGGGAATTCTTCCACTGCACTTCGGTCCCATGCCCGAGAGTGGCGTTCCTTATCCAACGGTCATTATTGCCGTGACACCCGAGGAGTTCGAGAAGGTGAATTCGCACGAGTTGCGTTTGCCAAACAACTGGGACCTCGGTGAGGAGATGCCGCGGCCTGTCCTCGAAAAGGCGGGATGAATTCATGGCGACGAATGCCGAGTGGTCGCAAGGGTTCGCCCGGCAAGCTCGCGCCGATTTCGATACGTTTCTCAAGCTTCAACGCGGTTCAGTTTCCGCTGAGGACATAATTCACGAATGCCACAAGCTTCAGTTCTTACAAATGGCTTGCGAGAAGTTGGTGAAGTCGCATCTCTGTGGGGAAGGTGCGTCGGTCGCCGCAATTCAATCCAGCCATGCTTACATATCCGGCACGCTGCCGATTGTTCTCATGCAGGCGGCGCACGCTGTCAACTTCTCCGGTAAGCACGCGCAATGGGTGCTTCGGCACGCTCGCCATATCGCTCGAGAAATTGAGATCCTCGCGCCGGCGGTGAAGCGCGGCGGCAATCGACCCGACAATTGCGAGTACCCCTGGGAAAGCAGCGGCGTCCTACACCGTCCCTTTGGATTGGTCGTTCGCTCCGACTTACTTGCGGGCCGCACCATCGGGCCACACCTTCCTCAAATTGCTTCAGTCCGCTCTGGATAACCGCTTGCAATAGCGGCTGCTGTCGCTCACCTTCGCGCTGACCAATCCATGCTTCCGGAATAGATTAGGCGCTTCCGGCACGACAGGAGGCCTTTGCCATGAAGTCGGCACTCGACTGGCTGAACCGCAATCACGAGCAGATCATCCACGGCCTCGCGGAGCTGGTCGCCATTCCGAGCATCAGCACGGACGGCGAACATGCCGCGGAGATCGACCGCACGGCGGCCCTTACGGCCGGACAGATGCGCGAAGCTGGGCTCAACAACGTCGAGGTGCTCCGCGTCGGCCACTCGCTTCCGTATGCGTACGGCGAATGGCTCGAGGCCCCCGGCAAACCGACCGTCTTCCTTTATGCCCACCACGACGTCCAGCCGATTAACTTCGAGGAGCAGTGGCTTTCCGATCCCTGGAAGCTGACGCGCCGCGACGGCCGTCTGTTCGCCCGCGGCGCCGCCGACGACAAGGGCGCCATCAGCGCTCAACTCGCCGCCATCGCCGCTTACCGCAAGACCACCAATCAGCTTCCCGTCAACATCAAGATGCTCGTGGAAGGCGAGGAAGAAATCGGCTCGAAGAACCTCATGAAGTTCTTCGACATGCACCGCGATCGCATCAAGTCGGACGTGGTCGTGGTGTGCGATACAGAGAACATCGAGGTCGGCATCCCAAGCATCACCTATTCGCTGCGGGGCATCGTGGCCGTGACGGTGGAAGTGACGAGCGCCAGGATTCCGGTCCATAGCGGCACGGCCGGCGGCGCCCTTCCCGATGCCGCCATTGCCTTGAACGTGCTACTCTCGCGGCTTTTCGCCGACTGCGCCCCGGTGCCGATTCCCGGCTTCTACGATGCCGTCCGAACGCTCACCGAGAAGGAAAAACAGGCGTTTCGCAAGTTGCCATTCGATGCCGAGAAGTTCCGCCGCGACATCGGCATGGTCGCCACGGCGAACTACATCCCCGAAAAGGGATTGAACGTCTACGAGCAAACCTGGCGGCGGCCGTCGGCGACGGTCATCGCCCAGGAAGCCAGTTCCATCAAGGGCGCTTCGAACCAGGTTCTGCCGAAAGCCTCGGCGATCATCAGTTACCGGATCGTGCCCGATCAGGAACCGCTCGAAGTGCTGGAGCAACTGAAGGCATTCTTCACGACCGATCCGCCGTGGGGCGTGGAAGTGACGGTGACGCCGCACGGTCCGCCGGTCAAGTGGTGGATGACCGACCCCAACGGCCCGGCCTTCGAGGCGGCCCTTTCCGCCATGAGGAGCGGCTTCGACCGCGATCCGGTGGCCATCGGCTGCGGCGGCAGTATCGGCTTCGTCGGCCCGCTCTCGGAATTGTTCGGCGGCGCCCCCGCCTTGCTCATGGGAATCGAAGATCCGGCCAGCAACGCCCACGCTCCGAACGAAAGCCTCCACGAAGGCGACTTCAAGAAGCTGACGGTCGCGCTGGTGAAACTGTTCGAGAACCTCGGCAAACTCACGCCGGCCACCGTGAAGTAAGATTAGCCGCGAGGCGGAGTCTGTGGAGCCGAGCGCGACGCGAAGTAGTACGACTCGTGGTATGATTGCAACATGAGTCGTGGGGAGAATCAATGAGCCAGACACTTGTCATCCACGGGCGGTATGTGGATCGGAATTTCATTCCCGACGGCCCATTGCCGGAAATCGAAGGTGAGGCGGAATTGATAATCACTCCCGCAGCCTTCCCGGCAAGCCGGTCCGTCGCCGACGCCTTCGGAATGGCCCCCGTCCTTCGAAGCGGCGACGACATCCTCGCGGGAGGTGCAATCGGAACGCGACGAGTGGGGTGAGCGCTGATCTACCTCGATGCAAACGTTGTTATCCGCCTCGTTGAGGGGGACGCCGCGACCCGTGCACCGCTGGTCGCGCGTCTGACGCCCTTGCTTGGCACTCCAAAATCGTTGATCACCTCTCGATTGAGCCGACTGGAGTGCCGGTCCAAGCCTATGCGTTTGGGCGACGGGGCCACCCTATTGCAGTACGAGGTATTTTTTCGCGGTATCGAGCTCGTTCTCGTTGACATCAGCTCGACGATTGTCGAGCGGGCCACGGACCTCCGAGCGAAGTACAACCTTAAGACGCCCGATGCCTCCACTATGCCACGGCCGTAGAGATAGGTGCGGCGGCGTTTCTGACGGGCGACCGCCTCCTGTTGCGCTGTATTGAGGTGCCGGTCGATGTTTTGTGACATCGTTCACCGGGTAATCTGCGTTTCCGGGAGACGCCGGCGATTGCCTCTGGTAAACTGTCGGAACTTCCCGCCGCATCGCGCTCGCCGGAGAACCTCTCGTGCTCATCTTCGATTCGCACCTCGACCTGGCCATGAACGGCGTCGACTGGAACCGCGACCTCCGCATGGCCATCGCCGAAATCCGTGTGCAAGAAATGACCTTCAACATGACCGATCCGGGGCGGCGCACCGGCACGGTCAGCTTTCCGGAACTGAAGCGCGGCCAGATCGGGCTCGGCGTTGCCACGCTCATCGCCCGCCAGGAGCGGCAGATCAACCACCCGCTCGGATTCACCACGGTCGAAGGCTGTTACGCCTCGGCAATGAGCCACGTCTACTATTACCGGGCCATGGAAAAGGCCGGCTGGATGAAGCAGCTTCGCACCAAGAAGGACTTGGCCCAGCACGTCGCCAGTTGCAAGAAGGACCTCGCCGGAACGCCGTTCGGCTACATCATCAGCATGGAATGCGCCGACGCCGTGATCGACCCGGACAACATTCGCGAGTTCTACGACCTGGGGCTGCGGGCGATCGGCATCACGCATTACGGCCCCAACCGCTACGGCGGCGGCACGCAGTGCGAAGTCGGGCTGGCCGCGGACGCGCTGCCGCTCTTGCGGAATATCGAGGAACTCGGCATCGCCCTCGACCTCACGCATCTGTCGGATCCGGCGTTCTGGCAAGTGGCGGATCGCTTCGGCGGCCGCGTTCTTGCCAGCCACCAGAACGCCCGCAAGTTCTGCGACTGGCAGCGGCAGTTCTCGGATGAACAACTGAAGTTCGTCATCAAGCGCGACGGCGTGATCGGGGCGGCTTTTGACGCCGTGATGCTCCAGCCCGGCTGGATCCGCGGCGTCTCGAAGCCGGAAGTCACAATCGACCGCGTCGTGGAGAACATCGACCACGTCTGCCAGCTGGCCGGGAATTGCCGGCATGCCGGGATCGGCAGCGACCTCGACGGCGGTTACGGCTACGACCAGTGCCCGGCGGATTTGAACACGATCGCCGACATGCAGCGGGTGGGTGAACTGCTCTCGCAAAGGAATTACAAGTCCGCGGATGTCGAAGCGATCATGCACGGCAACTGGATTCGCTTCTTCTCCGAAGTGCTGCCGAGTTAGGAGAGCGGGAGGCGTAAGCCCCTTATTCTCTGGAAAGTAAAGATTTCGAGCCAACCAGCCCACGCCTCTCCCCGTTGGGGAGAGGCCGCCATCTCGCGCTAGCGAGATGGCGGGTGAGGGGTCTTGTTACGGGAGTCCAACCCCTCACCCGGTTTGCTCGCTGCGCTCGCAAACCACCCTCTCCCCAACGGGGAGAGGGTCAGAAAAAGCGATCGCGCTACGTTTCGGCGACTGACGTCGCCGGCTCGCCAGCGAATTATCATGCCCCAACGCTATTTCATCGTCGGCATCACCGCGGTTGCCGCGCTGTGGTTGTACATCGATCGCGTCTGTTTCTCGACGCTCGCCGATCCCGCTCAAGTCGACCTCGGCATCACTGACGAGCAAAAGGATTTCATGCTCGGGGCTTTTTTCTTCACCTATGGCCTGTTTCAGATTCCTATGGGTAGCTTGGCCGACCGATTCGGCACGCGGTTGGTGCTGGCGGTTTCCATTACGGCATGGTCGCTAGTCACGGCGGCAACGGGCTTCGTCAACGGTTTCATTGCATTACTGGGGGTCCGTTTGCTTTTAGGAATCACGGAGTCCGCTGCATATCCGGCGGCGGCGGGGCTTGTGAAGAACTGGGCGCGGCCGACGGAACGCGGCCGATTTAGCAGTTTCGTGGCGCTTGGCGGACGCCTCGGCGGCGCTACGGCGCCGAAACTCACGGCATGGCTCGCCATTGCACTCGCCGGACTGACTCTCATAACGACCACGGGAACAAATCCCTCGGGTGTGAACTGGCGCGGCGTGTTCCTCATCTATGGTCTGTGCGGGCTTATTGTTGCCGGTCTCTTCTGGATTCTGGTGCGCGATCACCCACCTCTCGAAGCAAATACCGTCAGATCGCGGCCCGCGCCCATGGGGCCGAGGCAGTTCCTGCGACAACTCGGCGTTCTCGCGCGGGATCGAAACATGTGGCTCTCCGGATCTGCACAATTCGGCGTAAATGTCGGCTGGGCGTTTGTTGTGACCCTGTTGCCAAGTTATCTGAATAAAGTCCACAATGTACCGCTCGAAAAGCGCGGCGACATGCAATCGCTCGTCCTTTATACCGGATGCAGTGGTATGATCCTTGGCGGCTTCGTCACGGATGCCCTTCGCAAGCGGCTCGGTCCCAGGATGGGGCGGTCCATTCCCATCGGAACCACTCTGATTGGATGTGCCGCCGCAATGTTTCTGATTCCCCAATTCTCGACGCCGTGGCCCGTAATTGCCGCATTGGGAGTGATGGCGTTCCTGGTCGATTTTCACAACCCCTCGATCTGGTCATTCGCCCAAGATGTCGGCGGAAGGCGAGTTGGCGCCGCTCTCGGTTGGGGGAATATGTGGGGCAATTTCGGCGCGAGCGTTTCTCCGTACATCCTTGGCGCATTCTCGCGCAGGTTCGGTTGGGATGCGACGTTTACGCTGTGCGGCTTCGTCTTCGCCCTGGCGGCCGTTTGCGGCTTCCTTCTCGATGCGACCAAGCCAGTCGAACCCGAGCCGCCGGTCACGGCATGACACTCGGCAGAACTCCCGGAGTCGTCGGCAACGGCGTGGGGTCCGGCAAGGGCAAGGCATCCGCCGGCGGAGCCTTCACCTTCGGTAGAGCCGGGTGCTCGGGCGCCGGTAGGTTCGCGCCCCGTTCGCGCAGCATCTCCGCATTCTGGATCAACACGGCGGTGTCGGTTCGCTTCGCCTCCTGCAACTCGATGTAGTAATACCGGGCATCGTCGATGTGGAACGGCCAGAAGACATCGACGAGGAAGTCGAGCGGCGGGTAGCCGTACCACGGCGGCC
>DATNBQ010000232.1:0-3756 GCA_035571955.1 Urbifossiella sp.
CACTCGTCGATGGCCCCGGAGCGGCCAGTTGCTGAGCGTCGATTCGCGATCGTTGGCGGGCAATTTAAAATGGAGGCCGCTTTATTTTTTTCCGCCGCCGAGCGCATCATCACCAAGTGCCTTGATTCATGGGCGTTTGTCGCTGTGTTCGTTCGGCGGCTGCCTTGGCCACGCGGCCGCGCCGCCTCTCGATCCGCGACGCAAGATGGGAAAGCCGCGGCTCTTGCGATTTCGCCCCGGTCGGCCGCTGGCGGCCATATAACGGCCTCCATCATAGTAATTGGCGTCATGACGATTCTCCGTTTCGGGATGCAATTCGGGCAAAAGGAAGCCTAACATCCGGTGCACGGGCGTCAACTCCTGGCTCTTGGCGGCTTACAACCGATCGAGCGGGCTTTGCACCGCCCCCGGCCCGCGGTTCACCACGTGTGTGTATATCATCGTTGTGCTGACATCCGAGTGGCCGAGCCTTGCACCGTGCGGATGTCGTAGCCCGCTTCCAGCAAGTACGTCGCGAAGCTGTTCCGAATGTGTGGCAACTCACCCGCTTCGCGAACCCGCAGGCCAGCACCGCCCGCTTCACCATCTTCTGCTGCATGTTCTCGTGAATGTGATGTCGCCGCAGCACGCCCTTCCGCTCGCGCGAATGCGGCCGCACCGATTCCCGTGGATCGACGCTCAATCGGCTGGACGGAAACGCATACTGCCAGCCCAGCTCGCGGTCCGCCTCCGGCCACTTCTCCGCATAGGCGTAGGGCAGCCACACCCGCCCGTGCCCAACGGCCACGTCCTTCTTGTGCAGCGACTTCACGCGATCCAGTTGCTGCTCGAGGGCCGGGGCCAGCTTCTTCGGCAAGGGAACCACGCGATCCTTTTCCCCTTTGCCGTCGCGCACCATCAATTGATGGCGGGCGAAATCGACATCCTTGACTCGGAGCCGGCACGCTTCCAGGAGCCGCATCCCGGTGCCGTACAGCAACTGAGCCATGAGAAGGTGAACGCCATCCATTCTGTCGAATATGGCCCGTACCTCGCCGAGGGAGAGCACCACGGGCAACCGTTCCGGCCGCCGCGCCCGCACGGCGTTGAGCAACGGCAACTCGATCTCCAGGACCTTCTGATAGAGGAACAGAAGCGCCGACAGGGCCTGATTCTGCGTGCTCGCCGCCACGTGCGCTTCCACGGCGAGGTGCGTCAGGAACTCCTCGATTTCCGCGGCGCCCATCGTGTTGGGATGCCGCTTGTCGTGGAACAGAATGAACCGCGTGATCCACTGGACGTAGGATTCCTCGGTGCGAATGGAATAATGGCTGAGCCGCATCTTGGCGCGCACCCGGTCGAGCAGTTTTGGCGGTTGCGGCGTCGTTTCAGCCGGCTTTTGATTTGACGGGTTCATGGTGTCTGGTTAGCATGGCGCAGGACGGCGAATGGCATGCGGCATGCCGATGCCTGATCGAACTGGGATAGGCAGAATTCTGTCCCGATTTAGGCAGAATAGCCATTCGAAATAGGCAGATTCAATTCTGCCGACTTACTTGTTCGGCGGCAGAGGCGGATTGCACATGGCAGACTACATTTACGTTGACAACTCGAACCTCTTCATCGAAGGGAAGCGCGTCAGCGCCGTAGTTCGTGGCCTCGCCATGAACATCTTCGACGCGATGAACAATCGCATCATCGATTTCGACTACACACTAAGTTTCGGTCGTCTCCACGAGTTCATCGCGGGCACAGACCATAGCCAGATCGCACGGGCCGTGTTGTTCGGTTCACGTCCTCCGCCCAACGATGGCATCTGGGTATACGCGAAGAAAGCCGGGTTCGAACTCATCCTGGAGGATCGCAACGTCAAGAACAAAGAAAAGAAGATCGACACTGGTATCGTGTCGGCGATGTGTCGCGACGCATACCGCTTGGCAGATGCAACAAAGGACACGTTCGTGTTAGTTGGTGGGGACGCCGACTTCGTTCCTGCAGTAAGGCAACTTGTCGAGGACGGGTTCAAGGTTGAGGTCGCGTTCTGGGATCACTGCTCCAAAGAGTTGCGTGAAGTGGCCTCCAGTTTCTTGTCTCTCAACGAGCACCTGGAGTTTCTGCGGCTCAAGTATTGAGGTAGGTTTCGCGCCGAACCGCACTCATGGACTCCGGACTTTAGACAATAGTTCCCCCATCCGGCGTTTCGCGGCCAATTCACGAACGTCGGAGTCGCTCTTCGAAGGCGTCACTCGCTGCAATCACTCGACGTCGGCGCCGGGATGGTTCTTTCGGTGGTCTACGCTTCGCGGTCGGGCCGCGGCGGGACCAAACAGCACTTCGGGGTCAGGTCGGCTTCCCGTTGAGGAAGGCCGACGGCCAGGCATCGCCCAGCCCCCCAGAAACCTCTCCGTTCCGCCGGTCCGTCCACTCAATCAGTGCGCTCGATCCCGGAGGGTGACGGCTCGGTCCGGGCGATCCGCGGGGGAATCGAGACCCCAGCGGTCGTTGTGCTCCCGGTCGGGCCGCATCGGCGTCAGTTCGTAGTCGGTTCGGCCGGCGGGCCGCTGCGGTGGCTGCATCAGTGACACCACGATGTCACCGGAGCACGGCGTGGGGCCCAATCCAATCGAGCGGGGTCGGGGACTGTGCCGCAGCCGGGCTCGCCAGGGATCGAGTCCCAGAAGTTGGCCCGGTCGTTCGCGGTCGCCCGCTGTCGCCCCAGTTCGGCTTATGGTTCCCCACGCCGGTCCGGTGGTTCGCGGTGGGTCACGAGGAATTCATGTCTTTTCTCTCCGGGCGGATTTTCAAGGGCTGCCCAGTGACAACCCGCTGTCACTGAAATTCGGCGGTCACGACGCCAGGAACTTCTTGGCGTCGAAGGCCTGTTGCTTCTTCCAGAGATGGAAGACGGTGCGGCCGATCTTGGCTTCGAGGACGGCGTGGGCCTTCTTGGTGCCGCGTTTCTTGGCTTGCCGGGCCATCCACCGTTTGGCCGGTTCGAAGCTGCGGAGCATCAGGGACGCGGCTTCGGAGAAGGCCCACTTGAGGTGGGCGTTGCCGAGTTTGCGGTCGCCGAGTTTCTTCACCTTGCCGGCGCTCTCGTGGACGCCGCGGACCAGCCGCGAGTACGACAGGAAGTTGCCGACCTCGGGGAAGCGAGCGATCTTGTCGATTTCATAGAGCATCGTCAAACCGAGGATGGGGCCGATGCCGGGGATCGTTCGCAGGAAGCCGAAGGTGACGGGATCGTCGACCTTGGCGCTGCGGGTGAGGTGCCGTTCGAGGGCGGCGATTTGGGTATCGTAGTGGGTGATGAGTTCGAGGTCCGACGCGGCGCTGAGTTGGGTGCTCGGGTGCGGGAACCGTTCGGCGATGGCGGCCGTGCGGTTTCCCTTGTAGGTCAGCTTCTTTTCGAACGGCGGCAGGTTGTACTGGCTGTTGAGGATTTGCAGGTGGGTGATGAGTTGTGCGCGATTCTGCACGAAGAAGCTTCGGCGACGCAGCAGGTCGCGGGTCGGTCGCTTGTGGCGTGGGTAGACGTGGGCGAGCGGGAAGAGTCCGCCCTTGAGCAGCGCCGCGAGTTTGGTGGCGTCGAGCTTGTCGTTCTTGGTCTTGCCGCCGTGGATGAGCTTCATGGCCAGGGCGTGGCCGAGGACGAAGGGGAGTTGTTCGCGTTCGCAGAGGTCGGCGAGCCAGTACCAGGCGAACATGCATTCGCAGCCGACGACGATTCCGTGGCGGTAGGGTGCGATGGCGTCGAGGAAGGCGGCGGGTGTGGCG
>DATNBQ010000233.1:0-5069 GCA_035571955.1 Urbifossiella sp.
CGTCAAGTATCAGCGCTTCACCGTCGATCGCTTTGGCCAGGTCGTCACCCAGTTCGGCGAGGAATCGACAGTCGAGACGCCGGAGGGCGAAGTACTCGTGACGTCGTTGCGGCAAGGGCTCGGCAAGGACCAGGCTCTCGCGCTGAGCGGTGTGGTCGAGGGGAAGAAGCTCAAGGTGACCGGCGAAGGAGGCGCGAAGGAAGCGAGCCGGGAGATTCCGTGGCCGGGCGGCGTGACCGGGGCCGCCGGCGAACCCCGGCTGTTCCGCGAACGGGCGCTCAAGCCCGGCGAACACTTCGACTACCTCACGTATGTCGGCCAATTGAACCGCGTTGTCAAAGTGACGGTGACATTCGAAGCCGAGGAACTGGCTTCGGTGTGGGCGAATACGGCCCCGCGAAATCTCCGCCGCTACGTCTCGAAGATGGAACCCGTCGGCAAGTTCAAGCTCCCCGATGCCACGACCTGGGTCGATGCGGCGTCGGGGGAACCGCTCCGCGTGGAGTTCGATTTCCCCGGCTTCGGCGGCCGCGTTTCCTTCCTCCGCACCACCAAGGAAACCGCGACCGCCCCGGTGACCAACCCCCTCAAACTGTTCAACGCCCAGTCGATCCGCCTCAATGTCGAGGTGCCGGGGATTCACGGGAAAAGCAGCGTGATTTACAAGGTCGCCATGCCGCGCGACGACGAGCCGACCTCGGCCTTCCCTTCGGATTCGCGCCAGCGTATCGAAAACGTGGACGCCAAGGCCAAGACATTTGAACTGCACGTCTCCGGGTCGCATGGGCCGGTGAAGGATGCCAAGCCCGAACCGATGCCCGGCAAGGAATACCTCGGCAGCAACTTTTTCATCAACTGGGACAACGACAAGGTGAAGGGGCACGCGCAGCAGGCGGTGGCCGGGCTGCCGGCGGGAAGTTCCGACTGGAACAGGGCGCGGGCCGTCGAGCGCTGGGTGAACCGCAACATGCAGGCGGCGGAGTTCTCGCAGGCGATGGCGACGGCGGACAACGTGGCCAAAACGCTGTCCGGCGACTGCACCGAATACGCGATGCTGGCGGCGGCGATGTGCCGGGCCGTTGGGGTGCCGTCGCGCACGGTGCTCGGCCTGGTGTATGCCGCGAGCCCGACGGGCAAACCGTTCCTGGCCTATCACATGTGGTTCGAGGCATACGCCGAGGGGCAGTGGTTGCCGCTCGATGCGACGCTGGGGCAAGGCGGCATCGGCCCCGGGCACGTGAAGATTGCCGACAACTCGTGGCACGACGAACGGACTTTCGCGCCGCTGTTGCCGGTGCTCCGCGTCCTCATGGCCAAGCCGGCCTTCACCGTGATGAAAGTGCAGTGAGCCAGAACTCCGGTCGCTGACGCTCCCGGCTCGCCAGGTGATTGAATCTCACGCATCGTTGCCGTCGAAATCGTCCGTCGGTTCGTCGGGGGCGGTCTTCATCACTTCGCGGAGCAGCACGGTGGCGTAGCTGCCGGCCGGCAAGGTAAACGTCAATCGCAAGCCCTCCGCTTCCCACGTCGCGGCGAGATCTTCGAGATAGACCAGGTTGTGCCGGCGCGTGCCGAGCACGAGCTTGCCGAAGCCTTCGAATGAGCGCGGGGAGAGGCCGTTGTCGCGCAGCACGGCGGCCTCGCGTTCGGCCGCGATCTCTTCCGCCGGGAACGTCTTCCTGCCGAACATCGGTCCGGCCGTCACGATTTCCTTGGCATCGAATCGGGCCTGCTCGGCGGCCGCATCCTTCGCCACGAACATTCCGCCGGCCGGCCATTTTGCCATCACGTCGCCGAGAAGCACCGTGCGATAGAGGCCATCGGACATGCGGCGCGCGAGGGTATCGTTGAACAACAGCGATTGCACGGCGGAGAGGGCGAATTTGTAAAGGAACGGCCGGAGGCGGCGCGGGGCCTTGCCGACGAGACATTGCCAGCCGAGTTCGAGGGTGCCGGCGTCGCGGCCGAACCGTTGCGGGCCGTAAAAATTCGGCAGCCCCTGCAAGCGAATTCGCTCGAGGATTGCAGTAACGGATTCGGTGCGCGACGCGTCGGCGTGGCGAATCAGGATGCGAAAGCGGTTGCCGCGGAGATGGCCCGGCTTCAGCTTGTTCGTGTGCCGACCGCTTTTCAAGACGCGGACGTCGGGGCTTTCCAACTTGGCGACGAGCGGCTCCGCGGAAGCAGGAACCGAGACCCATTGCCGGGTGACGGCGTGGCGATCCTTGAGGCCGGCCGTGCCGACAGCACCCGGAGAAACGCCGAGTTTCTGGGCGATCGTCCGCGCGAAATACTCCGGCGCCATTCCGCGTTTTTCGATCCACAGGAACAGGTGTTCGCCTTCGCCGCACGGTTCGTAGGACGGCACTTCTTCGACTTCGAAGTCGTCGTCGCGCAGGCGGATGACGCCGCCGCAACCGGGTAGGTCGGCGGTGAGGAGCGGCGGTTGAAGTGCGGGGTGCGGCATGGCGGCGGCTCGACTTTCGCTTCACGCCACGCGGACGGCGCGGCCGGATTTCACCGATTCCATCTCGCGGTGGCACAGCACGAGCGCGTCCCGGGCCAGTTGCCCGCTCAGCAAATCGGGGGCTCGGCCAGCACTAACGCCGTCGACCGCGGCTTGCAGTTCGTCCGCGAAAGCGGCCAGCGGGTCGCCGCCGCCGGCGAGTTTCGGTTGCGCGCTCTTGCCGTCGGCCGTCAACAGAGTCAGCGGTGTCCCGCCGGAATCATAAACCAGCGAGGCTTTCTCCAGGTAAATCTCGTAGCCGTGAACGAACGGCCGCCCACTCATGCAGACGGCGCCGCTGGAACAGGTCACGGCCGGGCCGCCGGGCCCATAAAGGTACGACGTGGTGAGATAAGTAACGGCGCCCCCCTCGACCGTACCCACGGCAAAAAGTTCTTTCGGAACGCCGCAAACGAGACCGATGAAATGGGTATCGTGAATGTGCAAGTCGACGGCGGGGCCGCCGGTCTTGGCGGCGTCGGCGATGTCCGCGGACCAATCGGGGCGAGCAATCACGCGCTTGAAGTGAGCGGCGAGCAGCTTGCCGTACTGGCCGCCGCGAATGGCTTCCGCCGCGAACTTGAACTCGGGGAAGAACGGCAGCACGTGGGCCACCATCAGCACTTTGCCGGCACTTTTCGCCGCGGCCAGCATCGCATCCGCTTCCGCCGGCGAGAGCGCGATCGCCTTTTCGACCAGTACGTGCTTGCCGGCTTGCAGCGCGGCCTTGGCGATCGGAGCGTGCTGGTCCGTGACCGTGCAAATATCGATGAGATCGATCTCGGGGTCGGCGAGCATGTCGGCGAGGGAGGCGTATTTCTTAACGCCGGCGAGATCGACGCGGCCGGGTTCGGGCCCGAAGTTGCCGCGGGTGGCGCTCCAGTCGCCGGCCAACTTGACTGGATCGCGGCTGCACACCGCAGCGACCCGAGCCCCGCTCAACCGCGACGCGGCCAGGAAGTGAATGCGGCCCATGAAACCGATGCCGACGATGCCGATGCGAACCATTGCCGTATCCCCTGTTCTAGCTATCGTTACGCGATTCTGCGAATTCTAAGACTTCTCAGAATCCGGATCGTTTTCGATGAAATTCAGGGGCATTCTTCTCGCCCATTCTTCTCGCCGCGCCGCTCCCTTATCCGCCGCAAGGTGGCCTGCATTTTCTGCATCGCGGACGGGCTCGCCGTGTGCAGACCGACAACGGGGAGAGGAATGCTCCCGCACTCCGCAAAACGTTCGATATCAAAGCACATCGTAGCCAGTCGCGTTCTTGTTGTCGCCCAGGTCGTGGTCAAAAGAGGTGTCCATCACCCGGCCCTGTCGAAGCAGGTCAATTGCTTCCCGTGCCGCCCTTGGCATCGCCGGCCGGGTTCGTCAGCGAGCCACATCTCCACCGGCCTCCCTACAACAACGTCAGCTTTTACTGAGGGCACTTCGATGCGACTGGCCGGTTTAATCGCGCTTTTGCTCGGAAGTCTGGCGTTGCCATTCGATGCCGCCGATCCCGCGCCGACCGAGGATTATGCCGCGACCATTCGGCCGCTCTTGCAGAAGTACTGCCTCGGCTGCCATTCCACGAAAGCCAAGAAGGGAAGCCTCGACCTGGAGCGGTTCACTGGCCTCGACGCGATTCGCAAGGACACCAAGCCGTGGCAAGGGCTGATCGAGCAACTTGAAGCCGGCGAGATGCCGCCCAAGGGCAAGCCGCAACCGACGGCCGCGGAGAAGCAAAAGCTGCTGGCGTGGGTGAAGCAATTCCTGGAGGCCGAAGCGCGGGCCAACAAGGGCGACCCCGGCCGCGTCCCGCTGCGGCGGCTCAGCAACGCCGAGTTCGATTCCACCATTCGCGACCTGACGGGCATCGACCTTCGGCCGACTCGCGAATTCCCCGCCGACGGCGCCGCTGGCGAAGGGTTCACCAACGCCGCCGAGGCCCTGACGGACATCTCGCCAGCGTTGCTCACCAAGTATCTCAATGCCGCCAAGGGGATCGCCGATCACGTCGTGCTGCTTCCCGATGGCTTCCGTTTCTCGAAGGGGACGACGCGCCGCGACTGGACCGACGAGAGCACGGCGAGCCTTCGCGCGTTTTACGCCCAGTTCGCCCCGGATGGCAAATTGAACGCGGCTCCGTATCTCGCCGCCATTGACCGGCATCGCGACGCGCTTGCGGCCGGAAAGCTCTCCGCCGAGCAACTTGCCCTTCAAGAGAGGCTCAACGCGAAATACCTCCGGACGCTTTGGACAGTTCTCGGGGATAAGTCAGCAAACTTCCCGCTGGATCGGCTGCAAGCGGCCGAGATCGCTGCCTGGCAAGCGATCCTGTGGAAGTTCCAGCCGATCGGCAGCTATCGGTATGGCAATGTCGAACGGCAAGTCGCCATGGAACCGCCGATTACCGCAACGCGAACTTTCAAGTTCGCGACGAAACCCGTCCCGGGCCAGAACGAGGTGCGTCTGCATTTGGCCGCTCGCGATTTGTTCGGCGGCATGGGAAAGGTCGTTTGGCAAAGGCCGCGTTTCGAAGCGCCCGGCAAGCCGCCGCTCTTGCTCAAGGACTACG
>DATNBQ010000234.1:0-10432 GCA_035571955.1 Urbifossiella sp.
TTTACCGGCCGTTCTTGAAGGAAGCCCGCGCCGCCTCCGCCGTCACCCACGCCAATGTCGCCCGCGTGCTGAACATCGACATCTGGCACGATACGCACTACGTGGTCACCGAGCACGTGGCCGCCCCGACACTCGACAAAATCGTTGCGGAGAACGGGCCGCTGTCGCCGAACGCGGCGGCCCAGGTGATTGCCCAGATCGCCGTTGGCCTCATGCACGCCCATGCCAAAGGGCTGGTTCACCGCGATGTGAAACCCGCCAACATCGCGCTCTGCTCGGATCGCCGCGTCAAACTGCTCGACCTCGGCCTCACGCACATGCTCGACAACCCGTGGTCGAAGGTCACCAAGCGGATCAATCTGAAGGAATACGCCGAGGAGATCGCGCACATCCCGCCGGAGCAAGCGTGGGGTTGTGAACTGGACGAACGCAGCGACATTTACTGCCTCGGTTCCACGGCGTTCTACCTGATGACTGGCCGCCGCCCCTTTCCCGGCACCGCCTCGCAGATGATGACCGATCGGCAACTGAACGACATTCCCAAGCCCTCGACGGTGCGGGCCGGGATGCCGGCGGAACTGGACGAGATCGTGCGGAAGATGGGCGCCAAGGATCCGCACCAGCGCTACCAGTCCGCGAAGGAACTGGTGATCGCGATGCATCCCTGGCTGCCGGTCGCCGACTGGGCGGCGTTGAACCTGCAACTCGAAGTGAAGCCGACGGCGCGGAAGGCCGCCGCGGCGAAGCCGGCCAAGCGTGGTTTCCTTGCAAAACTGCTGGGCCGCATCTTCAGGAAGTGACGCGTAGCCGCGACCCAACGGGGTCGCGGCTACACTCTCAATCGTCGCCTCCCCCCATCAATCCCTTCACGAAGGCGATCAACCCGATGACGAACAGGATCGGCGGATAGTAGAAGATCAAGTCGTTGACCAGCCCGAGGACGAACCACACGACCGCGACGAACATCGCAATAGCACCGCCGGCCACGCCGCTATTGATGATCCCCTTTTCCATCCCGAAGCTCGAGTGCTTTTCCTCCTTGCCGACCTTCTTGGACTGATACTTCTTTTTTTTCCGCGGCCGATCCTCGTCGTCATCGTCGTCATCGTCGTCATCGTCGTCGCGGCGCTTCCTTGGCCGTTCGTCATCCTCATCGTCGCGGCGGCGGTTGCGTGGCCGATCCTCGTCGTCGTCATCCAGTTCGATCTTCTTGACAACGGGCGTCGCTCGCACCGGCGACGACTTCGCCTTCGGCAGCGGCGGCGGTTCGTCCTCGACCACTTCCCAGGCCGGCGCCGCGCTCGGCACGACCACCGCCGCGCTGCAAACCGGGCAACGCACGCTCTTCCCGGCAAGCTCGTCCTTGACGCGGAGCATTTTGCCGCAGGTGCAAGTGAAAGTAATGGGCATAGGGAAACTCGAGTACGCCGCAGGCGAGTGGGGTGTAGGGAATGAATTTACCCGCTCCGGGTTCGCTCAGCAAGAAAGCGCCGTTTGAATTCGACGGAGCTCAGAAACGACGATTATTCCCATCCTGACGATTGCGCCGTGCGTTCGACCGCGAATCCGTCGGTTCAAGGCACCGAATCTGCAAGATGCACGGGTGGTACCCATATCATTTGTCGGGGAGTACCGAAATTCGCTCAAGTGGGGATCGTGTGATGTCGTGCCGCGTCCATTGCGCTTTCGCGCTCGCCGCACTGAACGTGGTCGGTCTTGGGCCAGTGCGGGATTTGTCCGCGGAGCGGCCGGCAAGCGACCGGGAGACGGCGGTGAGTTTCGAAGTGGAAAAGCACGCGGATATCGCCTATCGCACGGACGCCGCCGCGGACCCCGTTCGCCACAAGCTCGACCTGTACGTGCCGACGGGGGCCAAGGACTTTCCGGTGCTGCTCTACGTGCACGGCGGCGCCTGGAAGAACGGCACCAAGTCGCTGTACATCGCGCTCGGCCGCGCCTTCGCCCGCCACGGCATCGGCGTCGCCGTCATCAACTATCGGCTTTCACCGGCCGTCAAGCATCCGGCCCATGCCGAAGATGTTGCGAGCGCCTTCGCCTGGGTCCACGGCAACATCGCCAAGTTCGGCGGCGACCCCAACCGCATCATCCTGATGGGCCATTCCGCCGGCGCCCATCTCGTCGGGCTGCTCGCCACCGATCCGCATTACCTCAAGGCCGAGAAACTCGAACCGAGCGAAATCCGCGGCGTCATCGCCGTGAGCGGCATTTATCGCATCGACCCCGATTCGTACTTGACGATCCCGGCGTTCGGAACCGACGCCGAGTCTTGCAAGAAGGCGTCGCCGATGGAGTACGTCGCGGGCAAATTGCCGCCGTTCTTGATCGCCTATGCCGAGAACGATTACGAGCGGTTCGACCGCATGGCGATCGACTTCCACGCGGCCCTCGACAAGAACAACACCCCGGCCACGCTGCTGAAGCTGATGCACCGCAACCACATCTCGGAAATCGTCAGCATCTTGAGCGATGGAGACCCGCTGAACCAGGCCGTGCGAAAGTTCGTCTTCGAAGCGAAGTAATCCAAGCCTCGCGGTTATACTGAGAGTGCATCAGTTTGGTGGCACAGGCATTCCTGCCTGTGCTCCTGCATAGGCGAGAATGCCTGTTCTCCTATGCTCCCGGTAAGGATCGCGGAGGCCGCGATGCGTTTCATCTTCCCCTTCGCCATTGGCCTGAGCATCCTGGCCGCGGCGCCGGCCGCCGCCGACAAACTCGCCAAGCCCAGCGATCTCGTAGTCGTCCAGAAGGGAACCCTGCCGATCATCTTCGCGGTGCCGCACTCCGGAACGCTTCCCATTCCAGACGTGCCGCCGCGGCGCGGAATCAACGTTAAACAGTTCGCCACGGTCCGCGATGCCAGTACCGACGTGCTGGCCAAGAAAGCCATCGCCATCATCGAGAAGCAACTGAACGGCAAAGTCTGGCTGGTGCTGGCCCGCTTCGACCGCAAGTACCTCGACCCGAACCGGCCCCGCGCCCGCTCCTACGAAAGCGACAAGGCCAAACCGGTCTACGACGCTTATCACGACGCCCTGATCGCCGCTTGCAAGGCGGTGAAGGCCAAGCACGGCGCCGGCCTCCTGCTCGACATTCACGGCCAAGGCAAATACGAGAGCTACCTTTGCCGCGGCACGCAGAACGGCAAGTCGGTGAAGTTGCTTCGCCAGCGGCACGGCTGGCAAGCGGTCGTCGGCAAGAACAGCGTGCTGGGGCGAATGGAGCGGGCCGGGATCAAGGTGCTGCCGAGTTGCGATTCCAGCGAAGAGACGCGCGAGCCGCCGGAATTCAACGGCGGCTACACCGTCAGCGAATACGGCTCGAGCGGCGGCTACGGCATCGACGCCATTCAGCTGGAATTCGGCAGCCACCTCCGCGACAGGGCCGCCATCGCGAAAACCGCTTCCGCTCTCGCCGACGCCATCGAAGCCTTCCACGATGCGTATTTGCCATAAGCTGGCGAGCCGGGAGCGTGAGTGACCGGAGTTCTCGAAGACTCCGGTCGCTCACGCTCCCGGCTCGCCAGCCACCCTTGAATTCCATCGCCCAATTCCGATTCTTAACGCATAGAGCCAAGCCCTTGCCTGCACGCTTCCTTCAACTTCTCCAGGAGGAGCGGCTACCGTTTGTCGAGTTCGCGAGATTCATCCATGAGTTCCGATTCCCAGCGGCGCACCCTTGCCATCGTCGTCGGCGGCGGGCCGGCCCCCGGCATCAACGGCGTCATTAGCTCCGTCACCATCGAAGCCATCAACCAGGGGTTCGAAGTCTACGGCGTCTGCGACGGCTTCAAACACCTCGTCTCGGATCAATTCGACCCGAATGATCCGGAGCAAGTTCGCCGGCTTGGCATCCCGGATGTGGCCCCGCACTACCAACGCGGCGGGTCGATCCTTCGCACGAGCCGCACCAATCCAACGCGGATCGACCCCGAGACGAAGACCGACAAGATGCCGCAGGTGCTGGCCGGGCTGGAGAAACTCGGGGCCCGCTACCTCGTGACGATCGGCGGCGACGATACGGCTTTCAGCGGCAGCCAGGTCTACGCCCGAGCCGCCGGCAAGATCAAGGTCGCCCACGTTCCCAAAACGATCGATAACGACTTGCCGCTGCCGCCGGGCATTCCCACCTTCGGGTTCGAATCGGCCCGGCAGATCGGCGTGGAGATCGCCCGCAACCTGCGCGAAGACGCGCGAACCACGACCCGCTGGTACATTCTCGTGAGCATGGGCCGCGCCGCCGGGCACCTCGCCCTCGGCATTGGCAAGGCATCCGCCGCCACCGTCACCATCATCGCCGAGGGGCTCCAAGGCCGCGACGTCAGCCTCGAACTGATTTGCGACATCCTGATTGGGGCCATGATCAAGCGGAAGGTGGGCGGCAAGGATTATGGGCTGGCCGTGCTCGCCGAGGGCTTGCTCGAAGCGATCGGCGAAGAGAAGCTCCGCCAGGTGATGGACGCCAACCCCGGCAAGTTCGGCAACATCGTGCTCGATCAGTTCGGCCACATCCGCCTGGGTGAAATCGAATTCGGCCGCATGGTCCGCACCATGCTCGCCGACCGCCTCAAGCAACTCGGCTTGAAGTTCGACATGGTGGACAAGGACCTGGGCTACGAACTTCGCTGTGCTGATCCGGTACCGTTCGATGCCGAGTACACGCGCAACCTCGGCTACGGAGCGGTCAAATTTCTGACGTCGTCGGCGTCGGACGGCATTGGGGCGGTGATCAGTTTCGTCGGCGAGCAGATGGTGCCGCTGCCCTTCCAGGAGATCATCGACAAGCAGTCGAAGAAGATGCGGCCGCGATTGGTGGATGTGAAGAGTCAGTCTTACGAATGCGCCCGCCGTTATATGATTCGCCTGGAGAAGAGCGATTTCGAGATCCCGGAGCGGTTGCAGAAGTTGGCGGCGGTCGTGAATCTTTCGCCCGAAGATTTCCGCAAGCGTTTCGAATACATCGTTAAGTGAGATCGACTCGCGTAGCCGCGACCCAACGGGGAGCGCGGCGATAAATCCCTTTTTCCACTTCCTTTTATGGACGGAATTTGCTTGATTGGGACATAAGGAAACTGGGAGACGCGTTCTTGCCGGGGACTCGTTATGAAGGCTCTCCAATTTCTTCGCAATCATGCGGTCGCCATCGTCGCGCTCATCGCGCTCGGTTTCGCGGGGTGGCTGGCGTACGATAGCTGCCAAACCCCCGAGCCGTTTGAGGCCGCCAAACTGACGCCGTTCCAGTCGGCCAAGGTGCTGCCGCCGCCCCCCATGCCGCTCGGTCAACGGGAGCAGCGTCCGGGAATCGTGACCGCGGATTTGTTGCCGCGATTGCAGCCCGGCATGGCCCGCGTCGAAGTGGAAGAGCTGATCGGCGCCCCGCCGTCGAAGCTCGTCTATCCCGTCGCCAACGTGGAGGGCCGCTTCATCTATCGCGCGTCGTACCTGGCCAACCTCGATCCGATGCTCGAAGCGGGTCTCCGCGGCCCGATTCCGCGCTCCACGATCAGCCTCGATTACGACGCTGGACTCGTCGGCCACCCGCTCGTAAAAGTCCACGTCGCCGATAACATGTCGTGATGAAATCCTGGTTCCGTTCGGAAGACGTGCTTGCCGTTCTCGTCGGCGTGCTCATCATCGGTTTAAGCCTGGCAATGCTCGCCGGGACGAACCTGCTCGGCTGGTCCGTCGAGGTCAAGGAATGGACCGATCCGGCGAAGGCGCTTTCGCCGTCGTCCAAGGCCTATTCGTCGCTCGGCGGCCTCGGGGCACTCGGCGCCACGTATCTCTTCTTGCTCGGTACGCTCTCGGCCGGGGCGGCTTTTCTCGGCGTCAATCCGACTCGCTTTGCCATGCGCTTCACCGTGCTGTTCGCGATCGCCTTTGCCTGTTGGGTGGCCGGGCACAACGGCTACATCGCGACCGTACCCGATCCGGTGAAGCAGAAGAAACTGGGTGTCGAGTGGTCGCTCGGCTTGACGGGAGAAGCGGGCTACTTGCTCGCGCTGATCGGCGGGTTAGCAATTGGCAACTTGTCGCCGCGCGCCGCCGCCTGGTTCAAGGACGCCGCCCGGCCGGAACTGTTCATCAAGACCGGCATCGTAATTTACGGCGCTGTCCTTGGGGCCAAGGCGGCGGAGCATCACGACAAGACGGCGGCCATCCTCTTTCGCGGTCTTGCCGCCATCATCGAAGCGTATCTGATTTACTGGTCGCTGGTCTATCTGATCGCGCGCAAGGTATTCGGCTTCAGCCGCGAGTGGGCGGCGCCGCTCGCTTCCGGCATCTCCATTTGCGGCGTCACGGCCGCGATCACCACGGGCGCCGCCATTCGCGCCCGCCCCATCGTGCCGGTCATGGTGTCGTCGCTGGTCGTCATTTTTGCCGTGTTCGAGATGGTGCTCTTGCCCGGCCTCGCGCACTGGATATTGCCCAACGACCCGATGGTCGCTGCGGGGTGGATGGGGTTGGCCGTCAAGACGGACGGCGCGGCCTTCGCCAGCGGCGAGATGACGGCGAGCTACTATTTCCCCGATGCCGCCGACCCCGGCCGCAAGTGGATGGCCATGACTACCACGACCGTGAAAGTGTTCATCGATGTGTTCATCGGCGTGTGGGCCGTGGTGCTGTCGGCGATCTGGTCGTGGAAGATCGAGCGGCGGCCGGGCAACCGCTTGCCGCTCCGCGAAATCTGGGACCGCTTCCCGAAGTTCGTCTTCGGTTACGCCCTGACCTTCGGCGGCTTCTTCCTGATCGGCCAACTGAACCCGGATGCCATCGCGAGCTTGAAGAGCGGCAACACTCAGGCCGACGTGTTCCGGAAGCTGTTCTTCGTGCTGACGTTCTTCAGCATCGGCCTGGCGACGAATGTGCGGCGACTGTGGGCCGAGGGGCTCGGCCGGCTCGCGCTCGTGTATATCGTGAGCCTCTTCGGGTTCGTGATCTGGATTGGCCTGGCGATTTCGTGGCTCTTCTTCCACGGGATGCCGGCCGCGGGAGGCAAGTGAGATGGAACCACCCACCCCAACCGATGCCGAGACGGCCCGCGCCCTGGCTCGAGTACAGGCAGAGCCGCTTTTGCCGGCGGAGAAATGGCTGATCTTCGGCAGCCTGGCGCTCGGTGCCGCGCTGCTCGGCCTGCTCCTGTGGATCAGCAACAATCGCTTTCCGACGGGGGGTTGATTACTGAGCCGCGACCGTCAGGGAGCGGTGTGGCTGGACAACCGCTCCCTGACGGTCGCGGCTCGGATGAAGTGTCGGAATCGCAGCCGTTTCGTCGGGATTTCGTGCGGCGAATTCCACCCAGAGCGTCAAGTTTCGCGCCGCGGCCGAGAGCTGCCGGCCTCGCCACGTTCTGACGGTTGCTCCCTCTCTGAAAAAAACCTACGTTTCAGCGCCCTTACGGATTGCCGCGGGATTCGGTCGGGGAGGCGCGATGGTCGGCCAGACGGCGCTCGGCAAATACCGGCTCTTGAAACCGCTCGGCAGCGGCAGCAACGGCGAAGTCTTCCTCGCCGAGCCGCTCCGCTACCCCAACTTCCGCGTCGTCGTCAAACGCGTCCACGATCACGCCGCCAACCACCCCAAGTTCCGGCAACTCTTCGAAGCCGAAATCCGCTCGATGCGGAACTTCAGCCATCCTTATGCGGTTCGCCTGCTCGATGCCTCAGTGGACGATCCGATCGGGCCGTGCATGGTGATGGAATACGTGCCTGGCATCACGCTCGAAGCGATGCTGGAACGGGAGAAGTGTCTGGAGACGGAACGGGTCGCCAAGTTGCTCGGCTACCTCGGCCATGCCCTCGAAGCTGCCCACCATGCCGGCATCATCCACCGCGATCTCAAGCCGGCCAATCTGATGGTCATTCACGCCGGCGAGCCGAGCGAGACCATCAAGGTCATGGATTTCGGCTTCGCGGGGTTCGTGGCCCGGCCGCACATTCAACTCGCCGAACTCACCGGCCACGGCCCGGTCTTCGCCCTTGGCACGCCCGAATACGTCAGCCCCGAGATGATCCGCGGCGACCCGGTCGATACCCGTAGCGACCTTTACAGCGTCGGCGTCATTCTGTTTGAAATGCTCACCGGCCGCCTACCGTTCCTGTATCCGCAAATGGAGCAAGTGCTGGCGGCCCACGTGAAGTCGCCGCCGCCGAAGTTCCATCAAATGGGTTGCGGGCACGTACCGGCCGGCGTCGAAGCCACAGTGCAACTCGCATTGTCCAAGTACGCCAACGAACGGCACCAGAGCGCCCGCGAGATGGTTCAGGAGTTCGGTCGGGTATTGGGCGAGCAGTTGTGGGATTCGACGGCTCCAGAGGGGTGGGAGCCGACCGAGCACTCCGGGCGGTACATTCCGGCCAAGACGCCTGCGTCGCGGCCCGGATTGGAATCGACTGCCGGCCATGACCCCTTCCGCATGGCGGATGCCTTCGAGGTGGCGATTCCCGAGCGATTGATTGCGGCCAAAATCCGCGGCTTCGTCGAGGACGTCGATGCGACCGTGTTGGAAAGCGAGCCCGGATTGATCCGCTTGCAGGTGGGCTTGCCTTCCAATTACTCGAGTCGGCCGGTGACCGAGAGCAGCTTGGTCAACTGGTTCAAGGCGCGATTGAAGCCGGGAGTGTCGCGGGGGAAGGAACCGATTGCCGTGGAATTGCAGATGGAGAAGCCCGATCCGACGTTGACGCGGATGCGGGTCTCGGTGGCTTGCGCGCCGGTGAAGGACTACCTGCCGCGCGATTTAAACCTGTGGCGCGAACGCTGCGGCAAGGTCCATACCATGTTGAAGCAGTATCTGGGCGGGAGCTGAGTCGCGCATCGTAGTCGCAAACCCGCAAGCGGCTTTGCGACGAATGGTATTTCACATCAACTTTGATTACCTGCATTACGGCAGCGGGATATCCTTGAATTCGAACGTCACGTCGTGGGTCACTTGCAGCCATTCGTTAAACGTCAGCTTCACCGGCGGCCCCAGCTTCTCCTGCATCCCTTGGCGATTGTTCGTCCCGAACTGCATCACCAGCGATACCGAGAGGTTATTCTGGTTGTTGATCTGGTTCGGGCCGTAGCAGTGGTACTTCTTACCGGCAGCGTCCTCGAGCTCCAGCTTTTGCCACACCGTATTGATCCAGTTGTAATCGACGTTGTTCGGATCCTGGTTGCCGAGTTTGCGGACGGCCACGGAGACTGTGTACTGACCGTTGGCCTCGGTCATCGATTCGAATGTCACCTCGGCATTGCGGCCGGCGACGACCTTCTTCTTCGCCTTCACCGGGTTGTCGATCACGACCTCGGGAATCACGCCGGCCAAGAGCACGATCCCCATCTTGCCTTTGAGCTTCTTGATCGTCTTGGCATCCTTGTTGGCGCGGGCGAAGTTGAGGTTGCCGTACGCGTTGTGGGTGCGGTAGCCGTTGCCGCCGTAGTAGCTGGAACGGAAGTGGTTGAAGTTGTTGTTGTCTTTGGGCGGCACGAGGTTGCCGCCATTTTCGTCGGTGGCCGAGATCACTTCGGCCGGCAGCGAGCCGAGGATCGGGTTCTTCGGTTCGGAATGGACCTGAAAGCTGAGGCCGATGTTTTCGGAGTTGCGATTCTGGAAGCCGCGGCGGCTGATGCCGGAGAGTTGCACGCCCCGATTGGCGTTGATGTTCGTGGCGACGAAGCGGAACGGCCCCGCATAGCAGACGTGCGGGTTGTAGGCGTCCTGGTAAGAGTTGACGCGGATGATGTCGTCTCCGTAATCGGCGTAGATGCCGAGGCCGCCGCTATCCGCGACCTTGTCGATGGCCACCCAGAACGGCGAGTCGTGGAATTCGAAGTCGAACAGGTTGGCTCCGGCGGGCATCGCGTTGCCGTTGTTGAACTCGATCTTGTAGCCGGTCTGTTTCGCGATTTCGTCTACGGCTTCCTTCGCTGTTTTCTTCTTCATGGTGAACGTCACTCGCTTCGGAGCGACGAGCCGTTGGTATTCCATGCGGCGAACGATGCCGGCGAGGCGCCGCGACACTTCGGGCTTGTCGACGGTGGCGAGACTGCGGCGCAAGTCGTTGAGAACCTTGTCGCCCCTGGCTTCGAGCGTCTGCCCGGCCTTCTCGCGCTCGCGATAGTTGTCCGACCCGAGGGCGGCAATCAGCTTCACGGTTTCAGGGTCGATGGGGGCGAGTTTGACGGGCGCGATGGGCGTGGGGTCCGGCGCTTTGACTGGGCCGGGGGCCGCCTTGACAGCGGGTTTCGCGGGCGGAGGCGGGGGCGGCGGTGCTTCCTTGGTGAGTTCGGGCTGATCTTGCCTGGCGCCGAAGGCCAGCAATCCAGCCATGAACACACCCAACACCGACCAGCCGGCGACCGTGCGCATGGCAAACCCCTGGTGCGAGAACAATCGATCCGGTTGTTCAATCGGGCTTTAGCCTACCAGC
>DATNBQ010000235.1:0-2536 GCA_035571955.1 Urbifossiella sp.
TTTGTGGTTCTTCATGTCTTTGTGGTGAATCCCCACTCATCGCGGTTCGACCACGAATGTGGGAATGACCGATCCGCCGCCGGCGACGTTCACCGGAATCTCCGCGGAGATACGCGTCAGGCAACCGTGCATGAACGCCCCGAAAGCCACGAATGGGCTCGTTTCTACGAGCCAATCGCGAATCGACAGCGTGCCGTCAGCGAACGACGGATACGCCTCGGCCGGCAGCCCGACCTTCTCCTGCACGACGTGCGGTTCGACGAGAGCCCGCGTTACCGCGGCTTCCCACGCGCTTTGGTCCACCGTCCAGCCTGAGATGGTTCCCTCGGCGCCGTGAGCATCATTGGGCCGCAGCACCAGCCGATCTTTGTTGGCCAACACATACGGCGCCAGGTCGGCTTCCTCACCATTTACCTGCGTGCGGCGATGCTCCATCAGTCGCGTCCAGGGAACGTGTTCGGCGATCGCCTGCCGCTGTTCCAATGTAAACAGGTCCGCGTTCCGTTCGTCGCTGAGCACGGCGATGGACGCCTTCTTGCCGAGCAGCTTGCCGCGGAAGGAATTGACCATGCAGACGGCGCCATCGCGGACGGCTCGCACCACCGGATGATCGATGCCGCCGCGGCCGATGAGTTCGTCGGTGAACACCCGCTTGTAAACGAGCGTGATGACGAACTCGCCGGCGCGAAGCTTGCCGTCGCGGTATTCGACGTCGCGCGGGTCGACGATGCGGGCCTCCACGCCCATCGCCTTGAAGTAATCGTAGAAGAGCACGAACTCGGCGAAGGTGGGGACTTCGCGCCAGTCGAGGATGGCGACGCGCGGCGGTTCCGATCTGTTGCCGCGCCATTGCTTGAACGAATCCATGAGGGCGTGCAGCACGCCGGGCCGCCCGAGCACCGGCCACACCTGGAATTGCCGCTCGAATTCCTGGAACACCGGCAGGCCGTAAAAGAGCCGGCCGAGCGAATCCGAGTAGCCGGCCCCCGCCGAGGTTTCCGTGTTGAACTCGGTGATGCGGAGCAATTGATCGGCGGCGAAGAAGGCATCGAAGCGGCTGGTCGGGTTCGGGTCGCGATAGCCGGGCTCGATGGCGAGCAGCGTTTCTTCCCAGTCGCGGAGGCGGAACTGGCGGCGAAATACCGGATCGGCGAGAGCCCGGTCGAAGACCATTTGCAAGGCGGGAAGCAGCATCTTCACGCGGTCGTGCAGCAGGCGGTACTGCGCCGGCGTGAGAAAGCGCGGCCGCAGCACGGAGCAGACCGGCCGGCTGCCGTAGACCAGGCTGCGCGCCTCTTGCCCGCGATCGAGCGCGGCTTGCGAATCGGCGGCGAGCGACGCATCCCCGAGCAACTCGTGGTACGCCGCGACGGCGGAATCTGCCATCACTTCTTCTTCCGGCGGGTGGCCGCGAACAACTCCGCGAGCGGCAGCTTGAAACCGGGCAGCACTTTCCCGCCGTCGAGCGTGCCGTCAACGTCCAATTCCTTGAAACGCTTGGCGGACGTGTAAACGCGGGCGCTCTTGGTCCGCGGATTGATGACCCAGGCCAGTTGGGCGCCGGCGGCGAAGAACTCGCGCAACTTCCGGTCGATCTCGGCCGCCGTGTTGTCGGGACTCAAGACTTCGACGAACACGGCCGGTTCAACGTGCGAATGGCCGCGCTCGGGAATCTTCTCCTCCGGCAAAGCGGACCAAGGGATGAAGCTCACGTCCGGAGCGCGAATCTGTCCGCCTTCGAGGTAGAAGAAGCCGTCCGTACCGAGAATTGCACCGAGATCGTCTTGCGCCACATGGTTTCCAATAATTCGGCCAAGGTACAAACCCAAAACCGACTCGTTTGCACCCACGGCTTTGTCCACGAGGATGCCGTCGATCAATTCGCAGCCCTTGTTCTCTGGTTTGTTGAGATCCTGTTCCGTCGCGGGATAGGGGAGGGAGCGAATGCGATGGAGCGGAATGTCGCCGAGATCGTGGACGACATCGGCCATCGTCCGCACCTTCGTACGGGCATATTCGAGGAGAATCATGGCGGACTCCGGCGCGGGGCGGAAAGCAGCCCCGGAGAGTTGATTTATCGGTTGGAGTTGGCGGCGGCGCGGTCAATCGCGGTCGAAGCGGCCGCGCGGCAGCGGAACGTAGCCGGCGTCCGGCGGCCGCGTGCCGAGCTTGATCTTGTAGGCTTTCCGCGCTGCGCCGCGCTGCACTTCCACTTCAATCACGGCGCCCGGCCGGAACGTACAGACGTGATCGATGACCTGCTGGACGAGCCGCGGCTCTAGCTCGTTGACGCGAACGATGACGTCGCCGGGACGGATGCCCGCGGCGGCCGCCGGTTGGTTCGGCTCAAGCCGCTCGATGACCAGCGTGGAATTGGGGCCGGAACCGCTGAAGTAAATCCCCAGATATCCCTTGGCGAAGGGGTCGGGTTTCGGGGCGGCCGGCACCGGCGCGAGTACCGGGGAGAACATCACCAACCCGAGCACCGATGCGGTTAAAGCGGCCATGATCCATCCTCCCGGTTGGCGATCCTACC
>DATNBQ010000236.1:0-5112 GCA_035571955.1 Urbifossiella sp.
CCGCTTGAGCCGGCGGAGCATAGCGCAGCCCTTCATCGCCGACGACAAACGCTGCTCCGCTCTCGACAGATGCTTCTCGAAGGCCTGCGCTGTCGGACTCCCCAATACCTGCCGATTCGCCTCCAATTCGATGAAATACACGGCCGGCGCAGCATGGGCCGCCCGCGTTGCTGCCAGTTCTTCCGCAAACGACGGCTCCGGCCCTGCATCGGCCAGGAGGCGGCCGAAAATCTCCTCGTACTTCTTTCGCACCCCGATGGCGATCGCCAGATTGTCGCCGGCAGCCATGAAGACTAACGCGTCCAGCGCATAGCCTGCCAGATCGCCAAAATCGTCGAGCAGCGACGGTCGCGTCAAGAGCGCTCGAACCTCGCGGAGCACCGTGCGATCTCCGGCCGCGGCCCGGTCCAGGAGCACTTGTGCCACCGGATCCTGATTGATTGGAGCAACGATCATCGGCCGCCGCGGCTGGAACCCGGGCAACGGCGGTGACCACTCGGAAGAGAGGACGGCCGGTTTGGCGGCCAACACTTCTTGAGCTTGCATGGGCGAATTCCCCCGGCGGAGACGCCAGTCGCTCCGCTTGTGGTTCTCGAATTGCTCCGGCGGCGTTAAACGAGATGCAAGTTGAAGAAATATCGGCACATGACTTGCTTGCCTTCCGGGAACACGAGTGCCAAATGCCAGTTCTCGCAAGAGTTTGGCTGGCTATGACAGTCGATTGTCAATGGTTCTTATCCTCCTTCCACCCAGCCTGATCCGGACGCATCTAATAAGTCCGAACTCTCACCGGAAATATCGACGGACCACGCTGACACATTTCTTGGGAAAAATGCAAAGGCCGAGCGATTCGAGAACAGGCCGCGACCTATGAATGTTCGGGCAAGGTACGCCCCAGGGGAGTTTTGAGGATCTGAGGATCATCATGCCTGAAGATTGCCCTGCTTCCGTAGCCATCATCGGTATTGGTTGCCGGCTTCCGGGCCGTGCGAACTCGCCTTCCGAATTCTGGAAGAATCTACGGGACGGGCTCGATGCTATCACCGAGGTTCCAGCGGACCGTTGGAACATCGAGGCATTCTACTCTCAAGAACCCGGAAAGCCGGGAAAGAGCCAGGCTAAATGGGGCGGTTTTATCGACGACATCGATCGGTTCGATCCCCACTTTTTCGGCATTTCGCCGCGCGAAGCCGCACGCATGGATCCGCAGCAGCGGTTGCTTCTGGAAGTCGCGTGGGAGAGTTTGGAGGATGCGGGTCAGCCGCTGGAAAACGTGGCCGGCCAACCGGTGGGTGTGTTCGTCGGCATCTCGAGCTGGGACTACTCGGTTCTCCAAACCAGTTTCGGCGATCGCGGAACGATCGACACGTACACGAACACCGGCGGTTCGCTCAGCATCGCGGCCAATCGGATCTCGTACTGCTTTGATTTGAAAGGTCCGAGCCTGGCAGTCGATACCGCCTGTTCTTCGTCACTGGTCGCGGTCCATCTGGCATGCCGGAGCATCTGGCGCGACGGCTGTTCGATGGCGCTGGCCGGCGGCGTCAACGCCCTTCTGGCTCCGGATTCCTACGTTGGGTTCAGCCGCCTGGGGATGCTTTCGCCGGACGGGCGCTGCAAGGCTTTCGACGCGCGCGGCAACGGCTTCGTTCGGGCCGAGGGCGCCGGCGTCGTGGTGCTCAAACCGCTCGCGAAAGCGAGGGCGGACGGCGATCGCATCTATGCCGTGATTCTCGGAACCGCCGTGAACCAGGACGGGCGGACTCCGGGGATGACGGTTCCCGATCAGAAGGCCCAGGAAGAATTGATCCGAGAAGCGTGCCGGGCGGCCGGTATCTCGCCGGGCCAAATTCAGTATGTCGAGGCGCACGGAACCGGAACGCCGGTGGGCGATCCGATCGAGGCGGCTGCTCTTGGCCGGGCACTCTCGGCTGATTCACTGCGCGAGCGGCCTTGCCTCATCGGTTCGGTGAAAACGAACATCGGGCATCTGGAAGCCGGTTCTGGAATCGCCGGGCTCATCAAAACGGCACTTGCACTGTACCATCGCCAAGTCCCGGGCAATCTTCATTGCGAGCAACCAAACCCGAACATCGACTTCAGCCGACTGCGGCTTCAGGTTCCAACGGAGTCCATGCCGTGGCCCGCGGCCGGGGTGGCCTTCGCGGGCATCAATTCCTTCGGTTACGGCGGTACGAACGCCCACGTTGTCCTCGGCGGCCGGCCGCTCTCAGAAGACTCGTTGAGCCTTCCGCCGCCTGGGTCCGACGTATTGCGCTCGTTCTTGGTGCCGCTCTCGGCAAAAAGCCCGGAGGCGTTGCGCGCCGCGGCGGAATCGTTCGCGCGGTTCGTTTCGGATTCTTCCGATGAAACACCGCTGGCGGACATCGCTGGAAATGCGGCCGTTCGCCGGACGCACCACGAGCACCGGTTGGCGGTCGTGGCGGGCTCGAAGCCGGACTTGAGCGAAGCACTGGAAGTTGCCGCGCGCGGCGCGACTTCGACCGTTGTACGATCGGGGCGGGTTGTGACCGGGCATGCGCCGCGAGTGGCATTCGTCTGTGCGGGGCAGGGGCCGCAGTGGTGGGCTATGGGGCGGCAGTTACTCGAACGGGAAGCGATTTTCCGTGACCGGGTCGAACACTGCGACTCGATTATTCGTCAGCTCGGTTCGTGGTCGCTTCTTGAGGAATTCCGTGCCTCGGAGACCGACTCGCGGATGGCGGTGACGGCGATTTCGCAACCGGCGATCTTCGCGCTTCAAATCGGCCTGGCCGCGGTGTGGCATGCCTGGGGCGTGCGCCCGGAAGCGATCGTCGGGCACAGCGTCGGCGAGGTTGCCGCGGCGCACATCGCGGGTGTGTTCTCACTGGAAGATGCCGTCCGGATCATCTTCCATCGCGGTCGCTGCATGGAACTCGTTCCGACGCGGGGGCGGATGCTCGCCGCGGGTATCGCTGCCAACGACGCCCGCCGTCTCATCAAACCGTTCGGCGACACTGTGTCTCTCGCCGCCGTCAACGGTCCGGCTTCGGTTACGCTCTCGGGCGGTAGCGAACCGCTGGAAACGCTCGCGCACGACTTCGAGCAGAAGGGAATCTTCTGCCGGTTCCTGCGGGTGAACTACGCGTTTCACAGTGCCCAGATGGACCCGGTTCGGGACGAGCTGATTCGCTCGCTGGCGGGCATCGAGCCGCGCCGCTCCAAGATTGCCCTGTTCTCGACGGTCAGCGGCGATCGGCTCACCGGTCCCGAGATGGGGCCGGATTATTGGTGGCAGAACGTTCGCCGCACTGTGCGCTTCGCGGATGGAGTGGGGCACTTGCTTCAGGCTGGCTGCGATACCTTCGTCGAACTGAGCCCGCACCCGGTGCTGGCGCCGGCGGTGGCAGAGTGTGCTCGACACAGCGGGAAAAAGGTGACGGTTCTGGCGTCGCTCCGCCGCGATGAAGCCGAGCGGCCAACGATGCTGGCGGCCCTCGCCGAGTTGTTCACTCGCGGCCACGCAGTCGACTGGTTCTGCGTCAACGGCGGACCGCGTCCCTTCGTTCGCCTTCCCGGTTATTCCTGGCAGAAACAGCGGTGTTGGGCGGAGTCCGAGGAATCACGACGATCGCGGTTGGCCGCTGCGGCCCATCCGTTTCTGGGCGCGCCGGTCGGCGGGCCATTGCCTGCCTGGGAAACACGCCTCGATATCCATCTCGCTCCATTCCTCACCGATCATCGCGTTCAACAGGCGACAATTGTTCCCGCCACGGCGTACCTTGAAGCCGCGTTTGCCGTGGCCAAGAACGTCCTCGGCGCGCCGAGTTGCACGCTCGCGGACGTGAAGCTGTCGAACCCGTGCTTCCTGAGCGCCGATGCCGCGGTCCGCTTTCGCACGGAGTTTTCACCCGACGACGGAACGGTCAAGATCGACAGCCGGCCCGCGGTCGCGGAGGGGGCCGCGTGGGTTCCGCACGTTCGCGCCTCGCTCCGCGCCTCCGAGTCATCGCCTGCGAAGGTCGATTTCGATCGCATTCTGGCCCGGTGTCCGCGGGCGTTCTCGGCGGAGCGCTGCTACGAATACTTCGCCGCGCTCGGCCTGGATTACGGATCGCGTTTTCGGGGTCTCCGCGAATGCTGGGTCGGTACTCTGGAGGCGCTGGCCGCCATTGCGTTGCCGGATGAACTCGCGGCTGAAGCGGAGGAGTACTCGTTCCATCCGGCGCTCCTGGATGCGTGTTTCCACACCGTCATTACCGCCGATGCCAACTTCGACACCGTTGTCGACGGCCTCTATCTGCCGATCGAATTCGACGAAGTGCGCCTCGACCGAAAGCCGACCGGCAAGCTGTTCAGCCATGCGCGGCTCCGCAACAAGACCGTTCGCCAACTCGTCGCCGATGTCGATGTTTACGATGCGTCGGGCCAGTTGGTGGCGCGCGTTCGGGGCATCCGCAGTCAGCGAGTTGCCGGGACCGGCCGCGCGCCGCTCGAAGCCATGCTCTACGCATATCAATGGCACTCGTGCTCGCTGCCTTCCGCTTCTGAAGATCGTGCCGAACCGGTCGACTGGCTCATCCTCCCGGATCGCAGTGGCCTGGGCGAACGCGTCGCGGAACGACTTCGCGCCGCGGGCGGATCGGCCGCTTTTCTCACTGCCGATCTCGAGAATCTATCCATCGAGTATCCCGTTCGGGGGATTCTCGATCTGCGGGCGCTGGATAATCCGAAAACGGACTCACTCTCGACACTGGAACTCGCAACCCAAGCACCGGTGAAGTTGCTGGGCGTGATCGCACTCGTTCGGGCGTGGGAACGAAAGGTCGGTCAACCGGCGCGGCTGGTGCTGGCCACACGAGGCGCCCAATCGGTGGGCGACCGGCCCGAACCCGTTGAACTGGCGCAGGCGCCGCTGCTCGGACTGGGCCGAGTCATCGTCAACGAGTGCGCCCTTCTCAACTGCCGCCTGGTCGATCTTGACCCGGCCGAGGGTTCTGACCTTGCCGACACCCTCTTCGCCGAACTGGACTCCGCGGACGACGAGGACGAGGTCGCCTGGCGCGGCGGCAAGCGATTCGCCCACCGGTTCGTGCCAAGCGCGGGGAACGGCCCTCCCGATTCCTCCGC
>DATNBQ010000237.1:0-11336 GCA_035571955.1 Urbifossiella sp.
GGCTTCGCCCGCCGCGAACGGATGGACATCGAAGGGCTCGGCGAAGAAGTCGCCAAGCAACTCGTCGATTCCGCGCTCGTGAAATCGCTGACGGACCTCTACCGCCTGACCAAGAAACAACTCCTCTCGCTCGAAGGATTCGCCGACACCAAGGCCCAAAACCTGCTCGATGGCATCGCGGCGAGCAAGGACCGCGGCCTGGCGCGGCTCCTCGCCGCACTGTCCATCTACATGGTCGGCGAAAGCATGGCCGAACTGTTGACCGAGGGATTCCCCACGCTGGACGAGTTGATCGCGGCCAGCGAGGAGCAACTGGCCACCGTGAAGGGCTTCGGGCCGAAGCGGGCCAAGTTCGTCCACGATTTCTTCCACAGTCAATCGGGGAAGAAGCTGGCCGCCGAGTTCCGCGAACTCGGTTTGAAGCTCTCCGAGGACAAGAAGGCCGCTCCGCCGGGAGGATTGATGCTGGCCGGGAAGACGCTCGTCGTCACCGGCACGCTGAGCCACTTCGACCGCGCCGGCATCGAATCGCTCATTAAATCGCTGGGCGGTAAAGCGACGGGGAGCGTCAGCAAGAAGACGGACTTCCTGGTGGCCGGGGAGAGCGCTGGCAGCAAGCTCGACAAGGCCAAGGAACTGGGCGTCCGCGTGTTGACCGAAGCCGAGTTCCGCGAGATGATTGGTCAGTGACCTGGCGAGCCGGGAGCGCGATCACGCTCCCGGCTCGCCTTTATTGAACCGTATAATTGCGGCATGAGGCTGTATCACGAGCATGCATCGCCCGACCGCCCCGCGGTTGTCTCGACGCTCGCCTTTTCCCCGGACGGCAACTTTCTCGTCAGCGGTTCGCTCGACGGCTCGGTCGTGCTTTACGCTAGCGCTGGCCTGTATCAAAAACTCGATCGCCAGGCGGACTTTTTCCACGAGTACGGCCCGACCAGGAACGATGTGCCAGCTGCGGAATCGCCCCCGCCATCGGGCATCCACGCGGCCGTGTTTCTCGATAACCAGACCCTCGTGCTCGGCAGCGCCGAAGGGCTGGATCGTTACCGGCTTACCGACGACGGCTGGCGCTATCAAGTCAGGATCGCGTTTCCCCTTGGAGTCACGGGGCTGGCGACCGTTGCTCCACATTTGCTCGCTGTCGGTTCCGGTCCGCGGTCGCTAGGGATGTTCGAACTTTACGATACCCGTAACGAGCGGACCAAGGACCCATACTTCCGCGAGCCTCACGGCGTCCGCGCATTGGCCGCCAGCCCGGAGAAGATGCTTGTTGCCTGGTCCACGGGGCAAAAAGAACTGAAAGCGTGGGACGTGCGGCGGCAGACTCCGCAGCGCTATCCCGCCTCCCACACCAGCACGGCCATCGCGCTGGCCCCGGATGGCTCGGCCCTTGCCGCCGCCCTGGACTGGACCGTTCGAGTCATCGATTTGAACCGCAAGCAGGACCGCTGTGTGCTCAAGGGGCACAAGGGCCGGGTAGCGGCCGTTGCGTTCAGCCCGAATAACGCCGTGATCGCGACGGGAAGTTGGGACGAGACAGTGCGGCTCTGGGATGCGGCGAGCGGCCGGGAACTGGCCGTCTATCAGTGGCCGATCGGCAAGGTCTTTTCGCTGGCCTACGCGCCGGATGGATTGCGGCTGGCGGCGGGAGGCAACCGCTGCGTCGTCGTCTGGGACGCGGAATGACTGGCCCGCCCGGCTCGCCAACTGCGAATTGCAGGGCGGCAGCCTCATCGGGTAGCATGATTGCTGTAGCCGCGTGAGGTTGCCCGATGGCCGTCGCCACCTTCGACACTTTGAAGTTTGCCAACCCGCTTAAGGCCGCTGGCGTGCCCGATAAGCAAGCCGAGGCCCAGGCCGTCGCATTTGGCGAAACCTATCAAATCAATTTGAAAGACCCTGTAACCAAGGATGATCTGCTCGCCACGAGGAACGATCTCAAACATGAAATCGACGATGTGCGAAAGGACTTCAAACACGAGATGAAGGAAATGGAGCAGCGACTTAACGCGCGCATCGATGCCTCGGATGCTCGAAACCGAAGCGGACAGCTACTGCTGCGCTGGATTGTTGGCGCGACGTTCACCGGCGTCATCGCCGCCTTGGGACTCCCCGGTCGGCTTTTATTCCTCACTCAGCGATGATCCACTCTACGAACCTCCCTGCACTGGTCGTCGCCAGCACATCCCGGCGCGCGGATTACCTTTTTTTATTTGTAGCCCGTTTAAGGGTCGTTCACAGGCCTCACGGGAAGAGGCCGCGTTTGGCCTTTTCGTTCGCCACCTTCTGCACGCCGAGGCTCAAAGCCGCCAGGCGATTCGGCAGCTTCCGCTCCTGAGCTTCCTTCCGCACCCGCTTGAACGCGTTGATCATCAGCTTCCGCAGTTCGTTGTTCACGTCCTCTTCGCTCCACATGAACTGCTGGATGTCTTGCACCCATTCGAAGTACGACACGGTGACGCCGCCGGCATTGCAGAGAATGTCCGGGATCACATAAATGCCCTTGGCCTGGACGATCTCGTCGGCTTCCGGTGTGGTCGGGCCGTTGGCCCCTTCGGCGAGGATGCGGCAATCGATCCGCGGGGCGTTCTCCGCGGTGATGACCCGTTCCATCGCGGCCGGCACAAGGATCGTGCACTTCGTCGTCAAGAGTTCAGTTTGGGGAATGGCCTCGGCCCCGGGGAAGCCGACGATGCTCTTGGCGTCCTGGCGTTGCTCGACGTACTTCGTGAGTGCCGGGATGTCGATGCCGCGATCGTTGCGGAGAGCCCCATAGCGATCGCCGACGGCGATGACCTTGACGCCGAGTTTGTAGAGTTCCTCGCAAGTGACGGAGCCGACGTTGCCGAACCCCTGAACCACGGCGGTCGCTTCGACGGGACGGAGTTTCAGTTCTTCCATCGCCTCGCGGATGCAATAGACGACGCCGCGGCCGGTGGCTTCCTTACGGCCGACGCAGCCGCCGAGTTCCACCGGCTTGCCGGTCACGATCTCGGGGCAGGCGTAGCCGATCTTCATCGAGTAGGTGTCGTAAATCCAGGCCATCGTCTGTTCGTCGGTGCCCATGTCCGGGGCCATGACGTCGATGCGCGGGCCGATGATCGCTTGCACTTCCTCGGTGAAGCGGCGGGTCAGGCGTTCTCTTTCGGTGCGGCTCAGCAGCACGGGGTCGCAGGCGATGCCCCCCTTGGCGCCGCCGAACGGCAAGTTCATGATGCCGCACTTCCAGGTCATCCACATGGAGAGGGCGGCGACTTCGCCGAGGTCCACATGCGGGGCGTAGCGGAGGCCGCCCTTGCTGGCGCCGCTGGTCAGCGTGTGCTGCACGCGGTAGCCGACGAAGGTGTGCAAATTGCCGTCGTCCATGCGGATCGGGATGCTGACGACGAGCGACCGCTTGGGAACGGAGAGGCGTTCGAGGATGCCGGGATCGAGGTCGATGGCCCGGGCTACCGTTTGCAATTGCTGCGTGGCCATTCGGAACGTGGGCGATTCGGAAAAGAGCGTGACGGGGGGATGTTTGGCAGGCGTGGCAATGACGGTCGACGACATGGAGAGAGGCCTCGCTACGAGGAGAGGAAGAGGCAACGATACCTGATTATACCGCGGCAAGGGAAGGGAGAATTGCTCATGTTTAGCCGCGACGCGGAGTCTGCGGAGCGGAGCGTTCCGCTCCGCAAGAGTGCAGTAAAGGAAGAGGTCGAAGAGCAAGCCGCCACTACGGTCGCGTGGTCGGCAAGGAGCAGTCGCGTAACCGTCCAGCTTCCGCTGCCCATGAATGTCTCCGCCGTTGAACATGACCGTAAGATAGCTGGCGGCTCACTTCTTCCAGACGAGGCCGTTCTTCGAATGCGGAAGATCCCAAACGCTTTGCAGATGCAATTCGAGACCCGGCGTAAGCCGTTCGAAAATCGCTTCCAATTCGTTCTCCTCTTCGCAAAGATACCAGTCCGACGAAGTTCCCATCTGGGGAAACCGCACTTCGATAAGAACGGGCGCCTTATCCGCGAACATTCGGGAAACCGCTTCGCGGACGGCGTTCGAATCGCGCAGTGCGCTTCTGCTCATGGCATCACCTTTCGAGTACATGCGCCACAGCGGCCAGGGCCGGGCTCATTGATTCGTTAAACCAGTCGTGGATCGCTCGACCCGTGATCCAAAGCAATGCACGGCGCAGTCTCGACGGACGAAGTTCAACATGCAGCCGATTCACCTCGGCGTCGGGTGTTCCGGCCCGTGTCGGTATGACTCTCAGGCCTAACTCTTCTATTTTCTCCATCGGGATTACGGCAATAGCCAGCTCCCCCTGCTTCCCCCTGCTTTCCCGCCGCGCGAACGGCCTGAAGAATGGCCTCGTCGGTTGCGAAATTCGGGGAGAGAAACGACGATAAACCAATCCCACCCTCCCGTAGTCGGAATTCCGTCTGCCGAACTTTTCCTCGATGGGAGACAACGACGCGCACGAGCTTACCGGAATCCATTTTGTCGTTCCTCCCAGGCAGTTCAAGGCTAATCGATCAGTGCAATCCAGCCAAAAGGAAAGGCGGCGTCGCGGCTAATCCGAGCTCGAGGCATCGTGTATACTGAACCTTCCGGTTCCGTTCGTTCGCCGAGGTTGGCCGCACGATGACGGTTTCGCCGCTCCAGGGCATCACGCTGGCCTGCTTCGGGCTGAGCTACTTGCTGGCGTTCGCGCTGGAGCTTGGTCGATTGGCGCGGCCGGCCGGCGGCTGGCGGGTCGCGGCGCTCATCGCCGGCGCCGCCGGGCTCTTCGCCCAAACCGTCTTCATCGCGTACCACCAAACTTCCCCGGCCACCTCGTACGGCTCGCTGCTATTGCTCGCATGGGTGCTGGCGTTCTTCTACGTCTGGAAAGCGATCCACGACCCGAAGCAGGCGTGGGCCGTGTTCGTGCTGCCGGTGGTGATCGGCCTGGTTGGGCTGTCGCTGTTGCTCGGCGCTGGAACCGAGGAGTCCAGCCTCGGCGTGCCGGCCTGGCTGCGCGGCGACCGCTTCTGGGCCATCGTTCACGGCACGCTCATCCTGCTCGCCTCCATCGGCATCTGCGTGGGTTTCCTCGCCAGCGTGATGTACCTCGTCCAGGCCAACCGGGTCCGCCACAAGTTCAACCCGGAGCGCGGCGTGCCGCTGCTAAGCCTCGAACGGCTCGAAGGGATGAATCGCCGAGCCATCAACTACGCCTTCCCGCTGCTGACCGCCGGCCTGCTCGTCGGCTTGCTCTTGCTCAAGCACGACCAGGGAACGGCCGAGGACTGGCTGTCGGTGAAACTGCTCAGCACGGCGGGGTTGTGGGCCGTCTTTCTGCTGTTGCTCTATCTGCGGTACGGCACGAGCGTGCCGGCTCGGCGGCTGGCTCTCGTGTCGATTCTCGCCTTCGGCTTGCTGCTGATCGCCCTCATTGCCTCGCATCCGTTCCTCGCGGGGGACGGCTCATGAACCTCCGCGCGATTGGCTGCAACGTGGCTTCGGCGCCGGTGGAACTGCGCGAGAAGTTGGCCTTCGATGAGGCCCGCCTTCGTGCATCCCTGGCGGAACTGACGGCTCGTTATGGTGTGGAAGCGGCGATCCTGGGAACCTGCAATCGCGTGGAACTCTACCTGGCGCGGCCCGAAACCGGTGCGCCGGTGCACGCGCCGCTTGTAGCCGAGTTCCTGGCCGAGGCGCACCGCATTCGCCCCGAGGCCATTCAACCGCATCTCTACGAACACGCGGACACGGAAGCGGTGCGGCACCTGTTCCGCGTCGCCAGTGGGCTCGACAGCGTCGTACTCGGCGAAGACCAGATTGCCGGCCAGGTGAAGGATGCGTTCGAACTGTCGCAAAAAATGGAAGCGAGCGGCTCGCTGTTGAATTCACTGTTCCCGGCGGCGCTCCGCGTTTCCAAGCGCGTCCGCACCGAGACCGGCCTCAGCCTGGGGCAAGTGTCCGTGGCCAGCGCCGCCATTGCTTATCTGCGGCCGATTTTCGAAACCTTCACCGACAAGACCGTGCTCGTAATCGGCGCCGGCGAGATGGCCCAGTTGACACTGACGCACTTGAAGGAACTGAGCCCGGCGGCGGTGCTGGTCGTCAATCGCACGGCGGAACGCGCCGAGGCCCTGGCGGCAGCCTTCGGCGGCCGGGTCGTGCCGTGGGAATTGCTCGACGACGCCCTCGTTCAAGCGGACATCGTGCTTTCGACCACCGGGGCGACGGAACCGATTATGCCGCGGCGCCGCTTCAAGGACAAGGTGCTGAGCCGGCGCGGCCGCCGCAAGATCGTCATTTTCGACATGGCCGTGCCGCGCGATTTCGACCCGCGCATCGACGACGGCGACCGCGTCAGCCTCTTCAACGTGGACGATCTGAACCGCGTCCGCGATCAGCAACTGGCCGAACGGCGGACGCACATCGCTCCGGCGGAGGCAATCGTCGGCATCGAAGTGACTCGCTTCGTGCAGGATTGGAACCGCCGCAAGGATGGCCCGATGATCGGGCAGTTAACCGAAGAGGTCGACCGGCTCCGCGACGCGGTACTCGCGCCGCTGTTAGCGAAGCTGAATGGCCGGCTCACGGAGGCGGACCGGGCCTACATCGAGGGGGCATTCCGCCTGTTCCAGAGCCGGTTGCTGCACGGCCCGATCGCCGCGCTGAAGGAATCGAGCGGCGAAGCCCACAGCGGCCCCATCCGCGACGCCATCCGCAAGCTGTTCGGTTTGAAGGGGTAATCGAGTCTCGTTTAGCCGCGACCCGTAGGGGAGCGCGCCGATCCGCGCTCCCCTACGGGTCGCGGCTAATCCTGGTGATCGTCCATGCGCGACCAGTTCAAAAAGGTCTCCCTGGGATTCCGGCTGGTCTACATCGGCATATTGGTGGTCATTCTCGGCATCATTGGCGGCCTGTCGGGAATGTGTTTCGGCTTGGGCCTGGTCGGAGCGGGCGGAGGCGCTGGCGGCGTGGGCGTGCTCGTCCTGGTCGTCATTGCCATGATGCTTTGCGTACTGGCCGGTTCGATCACCGGGCTGGTCGGCCGCATCTTTTGCCTGGCGACTCCGGAGGAGGCCGGCGTCGCCAAGGTCATGATCATCGTTTCCGTGATCCTGGAAGTGGTCGCGATCGTGGCGAGCCTCGGCGGCGGCTTCGTCCGGCTTGCCGGCGCCCTCGGCCCGGCCGCCGATGTCATGATCTCCGGTTGCCAGGGCCTCTTTTCGTTTGCTTCGCCGATCTTCTTCCTGCTGTTCACGCGCTCGCTGGCCGACTATGTGAATCGTCGCGATCTGGCCCGATCCGCCATGACCGTGTTGTGGCTGTGGGTCGCTGCCGTCGGCACTTACGTATTCGGCTTGATCATGATGGTGATCGGCTTGGTGGCGATGGCGGGCGCGGGCCGCGCGGGCCGCGCCGGGATCGCCGGCGTCGGTTGTTTCGGCCTCGTCGTGCTGCTGATCGCGCTCATTATCGCGATCGTTGCTCTGAGCCGCTACATCGTCCTCCTTCGCGAGATGAGCGAGGCGACCGCGGACTATTCGCGCCGGGCGCCGCGCAAGAAGAAACGCCGCCGCGACGATGACGACCGATTCGAGGACGATGATGACCGGGATGATAACGACGATCGCCGCGATGATGTGGAAGACGATTACCGCGACCGCCCGTGGCGAAGACCGTACTGAGTTCAGGTTTCTGATTCCTTCCCGCCGCGCCGCATGGTAAAAAGAATGCGGCCTTCCCGACCTTCCCGCCCCGCTTCACCATTCATCACGGACCATGCGATTCATCCTCCCACTTGTTGTTGCCGCGTTTCCTTCGGCGGCCGCCGCCGCGGATGCGTCCTTCCATTTTGAAAACGACATCCTGCCGATCCTGGGCCGCCACGGCTGCAACTCCTCCGGCTGCCACGGCAAGGCGGAAGGACAAGGCGGGTTCAAGCTCTCGGTGTTCGCCTTCGATCCGGAGGCCGATTACGCGGCGCTGACGAAGGAAGGGCGCGGCCGCCGGGTCTTCACCGCCAATCCCGACGAAAGCCTGATCCTTCGGAAAGCCTCGGGGCGCACGGCCCACGGCGGCGGCACCCGCATTCCCGTTGCGTCCGAGGACTATCGCATGCTCCGCGGCTGGATCGCCGCCGGCCTGCCGCTCGGTTCCCCGGATGCCCCGCACGTAGTTGGCCTTCAGGTCGAACCGGCCGAACGAATCCTCCGCATGAACGCGGCGTGGCCGCTGAAGGTGATCGCGAAACTCTCGGACGGCGCCACGAAGGACGTGACGCGACATTGCCGCTTCCAGTCCAATAACGAAGCGGTCGCCGCGGTCGATGCCGATGGCCAGGTTCGCACGCTCGACGTGCCGGGCGAAGCCGCGGTGATGGCGGCGTACATGGGCGAGGTCGGCGTCTTTCGGGCCATCGTGCCGCGCGGCAGCGGGCCCATCGCCGCGGCCGTGCCCCGCTTCAACTTCATCGACGAGTTGGTGGACAAGAAGTTGCTGAAGTTGAACATCGCCGCCTCGCCGCTCTGCGATGACGCCGAGTTCCTGCGGCGCATCTACCTCGATCTCACTGGCACCTTGCCGAGCGCCGCGACAGCGCGGAAGTTCCTCGCCGATAAGGCTTCGAACAAGCGCGCGAAGCTCGTGGAAGCACTTCTAGAAACGCCTGAGTTCGCCGACCTGTGGGCGATGCGCTGGGCGGACTTGCTCCGCGTGGAACGGGCGGCCCTCGGCCACGAGCGCGCCTACGGCTACTACCGCTGGATTCGCGACTCCATACAAACGAACAGGCCCTTCGACCGCTTCGCCCGCGAACTCGTTACCGCCGAGGGGCCGACGAGCGAGATCGGCGCGGCGAACTTTTACAAGGTCGTGACCAGGCCCGGCGAAATGGCCGGTACCATTTCGCAAGTCTTCCTCGGCGTCCGCCTCGGCTGCGCCCAGTGCCACCACCATCCGTTCGATCGCTGGACGCAAACGGATTATTATGGCATGGTCGGCTTCTTCGCTCCGGTGGGGTCGCGCGGCGATGCCATCGTTGCCGCCGGCGACCCGGTGACCGCGCATCCGCGCACCAAGAAACCCGTCTTCACGCATGCCCTGGGGGCGGCGATTCCGGCCGCTGATCCCAGGGGGGATCGTCGCTTGATCCTCGCCGACTGGATGGCGAAGCCGGATAATCCGTTCTTCGCGAGGAACTTGGCCAATCGCGTCTGGGCGTGGCTGCTCGGCGCGGGCATCGTCGAACCGGTCGACGACGTGCGGGCCACTAACCCGCCGTCCAACCCGGAACTACTCGACGCCCTGGCGAAATTCGCCATCGAGAACAAATACGACGTCAAGAAGTTGATCGCGGTCATCGCCGCATCGCGGGTTTATCAGACGGCGTCGCGGCCGAATGCGACCAACGAGAAGGACGAGCGGAACTTTTCGCGCGGGCTCTTCAAGCGGCCCGACGCCGAGGTGCTGCTCGATATGGTCTGCCAGGCGACGGGTGTGCCGGAGAAGTTCGTCGGTTCGCCGGGAGTGAGCCGGGCCGTGCAACTGTGGGACAGCAAGGCCCGCCACGATTTCCTGAAACTGTTCGGCCGACCGGTGCGGGCAACGGCATGCGAATGCGAACGGACCAAGGAACCGAGCGTCGCCCAGGTTTTGAATCTATTGAATTCTCCGGAAGTCCAGGCGAAACTGAGCCACGACGCGGGCACGGTGGCCAAGTTGGTCCGCGAACAAAAGGACGACGCCAAGCTGGTCGAGGAATTGTACCTGGCCTTCTTCGCGCGATTGCCGTCGAGGGAAGAGTTGTCAATTGCGACGGATCACTTGAAGAAGCACGCCGCGACCCGCCGCACCGCCGCTGAAGACCTGGCCTGGGCAATGTTGAACAGCACCGAGTTCGTCTTCAACCATTGAAAATGAAAGCCCACCCGCAGCCGCGGGTGGGCTTCTGAGGCTTCTTATCTATCAAGGTTTCACTTCGATCACGTCGCTGGCCACGATGTACGGCTTGCTCGCGTTGCGGTGCGTCTGGGTCGTGCCGTAAACTTTCACCGTACGGTTTTTGAACTGATCCAGGTTGAATCCCTGCGCTCCGACGACGTAGAACTGCGCGACGCCGGGGGCGATTTCAAACGCGTACGTCCGGCGGCCATCGAGGGCCAGCGCCGACGACACCAGCCGGCCCGTACCCGTCCATGACGGCTTCTCGCCCGTGGCCGGGGCCGCGCTGACGGGGTTCGGCTGCGTGGCAACTGAAACCGCCGTCGGGTTCGACGCATCGTTCCTAACCGGCGGAAGCAAGGTCGGTCGATCCGAACGCTGCGACGGTTGCGGCTTCGTCGTGCCGCTCGATCCGTTCGAAGTGCCGGGCGCCTTCTTTTCGCGGAGGGCGTGGATGCGGGTATAGCAGAGGTTGGCGATATCGTGGTCGCCGCCCGGTTCGTTCATTTTGCGGGCGAGTTGGAAGTAAAGCTTCTCGGCGTCGGCATTGCGGCCGGCCTTCTCCGCGGCCTGCGCCTGCTCCCAGAGCGGATCGTTGACCGGCGGCTTGTCGCTTCCGCCGAGCGGGTTGCCTTCGCTACCGCCATTGTTTCGCGAAGCGGGTAAGGCAGGGGGCAAGTTCGCTGGCGCTGTATCGCGAACCACGAAGGCCGTGCTGGCCGGGCCATTCGCGTTCACCGAGGATTTCGGGATGTAACGGAAGTCGCCGGGAATGGGCTGCACCGGGTACCACTGCTTGCCGTCGAACGTCGCCTTCTGGCCAATGACGGTCAAGGCGGTGCCGGCCGGGGCCTTGGCCTTGCGGATTTCCGTCAATGGCTGGGAGAGCCCGACCTTGCCCGCGGCCAATGTCACGTCGTCCGAAACCACTACGTTTTGCGGGATGGGCAAACTCGGATTGAAGTCGACGAAGGCGATCGGCACCCAACTGACCGAACCCGCGGGCGCCTGGATGGCCAGCCAACCGGCCTCTTCGTGGTCGACGATGACGCGGCTCCCTTTCAGGAGCGTGCCGGTTTCCGGGAACTTGTCGCTGGGGCCGGCGCGAACGAGCACTTCGGCATCGACAACAGTTCCGAGATACGGCGCGGATTGGGCCAGCGCGGTCGGTGGAACAATGGCCAGGAACAGCCCGGCGAACAGGGCGCGGCGCATGTCGATCTCCGCAAGCGGGGGCGCATCGGTTTGCGAATGGAACGACATAGCAGCGGCCGCGGGCCGGTCAAGGCGAACTGCGCGCCGGCGCTGCCCGGTTAGCCGCGACCCAACGGGGAGCGCGCTGACGCTTCGACAACTTCGATTCAATCGGCACGATCCGCCGAACCGATAACAACTCAATACGGATTCTC
>DATNBQ010000238.1:0-3288 GCA_035571955.1 Urbifossiella sp.
TGGCGGCCCCGTCGGTGGCTTAGGTAGTTCGGCGATCGCAAGATGCGCGATCCGCTTCGCTTCCTCCAAGCTGATTCTTGAATGATTCCCGCGCTCGCGCATTTTTTCCTTAAGCGCGGAGTTCAATTCCTTCAATTCGCGCTCCCCGGCGAACAGGTTTTGCATCTTCGCTGTGCTGTCGAGCACGGCCAGCGCCGTTCGATAGTCGGCCGCGTTCACGGCACGAGCGTAGAGTGATTCGCGGCGGGCAAGGTGAAGGGCGATCGAGCGTTTCCGGCTCTTGTCCCGGCGGTCGGCGAGCAAGTCGTCGGCCTGGGCGAGATAGCGCCCGCACTGACGCTCACTGACGTTCCAGCCCTTCTCTTTTGCGTAGGCGACAACGTCGTGAAAAGCCGCTCCATCCAAGCGAATCCGCAACACTTCCGCGATGCGTTCGGCAACCTCGGCGCGTGACGCCTTACTTTTCGGTTCGGCTGCCATGAATGTCCACCAGGCCGTCGATCCATCCGGCGTGCCACTCGTGCAGTTCACGGTCGCGAATCACGGTGAGTTGCTCGCGGTTCCCGTTCGTTCTGAGATTCGCGGAACCCTCGAAGACAAGCCCATCGCCCGGCCCGATGTCGAACGTCACTACCTTCGCGTGGCTCCGGGCGGCGGCGATGCGGGCACGATCCGGATAGTCGTGCAGGTCGCCGGCGAAGCCTTCGAACATCTCTTTGTTGTGCCCCTGAAAGAACTCGGATACCAGCATCGTGAGGCGCAGCTCCGGGTGCGTTTCGAGCAAGCTCAGCAACTCGGCCGCGTTCCGTTTTGAAAAGCAGAGCGTCGCGATTCGCAAGTGCCAGCAAGTGGGGGCAAGTTTCAGAGTCGCCGCGATCACCTGGCACAAGTCGAACGTGCCGAGCATCAGACAGTGGATGGCCTCGCCGATCGCGGGCAGGCTCGGCAACAGTTCCGCGGCGGTCTTGGCGGCTCGTTGGTAGCAGGCCTCGGCCTTCGTTCGCTTCGGCGACGGAGCGGCGGGCAAGTGTTGGGCGGCACGGCCGAAAGCGGGACGCGGGATCGCGGCGAAGTTCGTAGCGGCGGCTTCGAACACGTCAGCTACCTCCGCCCTTCCCATCGCGGCGGCGCTTGGCGTTTGCTTTCCGTTCGGCTCTCTTCTCGGCGGCCTCGGCAAGCAGTGCGAGCGATCGCGGCGAAAGCGTGGGCTTCGCATCAGCGACTTTCGGCGGGGTGCTGAAGGTTACGGGCTTTGCCATGACGGGTTCCATCTGCACTGTGGGAACGGAATTTCGCCGGTCAGTCAAGTTCCAAGGCGGCCAGCGCTTCCTTAATGATGGAGTCGGTGGCGGAATTGAGTAGTCCCTTGGCAGCGTCGGCCCGCCGCGCCGCGGTATACGCGGTAATTGCGGCGATCGCCTTCGGCGAGCTGGCGAGTTTCTCCATCTCGGCCGCAATCGGCTTGAGCAGTCCCGTGGCGTGCTCTGTCGCGGCATTTGCGGCCTGGCCCGCGTCGCTACGGTGGTTGTAGAGCCTATCGTTGGCCGCATTTGTCACGGCCTGACGGGCTTGGGCCGCTAGGGTACGCGCGATGGGCTCGATAAGGTCGGCATTGGCCTTCAAGGTCGCAAGCTCGTCTTGCTTCGTCCTCATGGCGGCGCTGAGCGCGAATACCTCGTCAAAGTCCGCGGCTTCCTCGGCTGCGGTGCGCCGACTGGCCAGCGTTGCGATTTGGTCCCTGCACTCGTTCATCTTGCTCTCGATGTCCTTCGCCGTCGATGTCGCCTGTCGGTGTTTCACCACTTCAGGCATTTTGCCCAGTTCCGCTATGGCCTCGGCCACGATTCGAGGGATGCCGGCTTCCTCGGCAGTGGCGATCACTTCAGGGATCGGCAGGACGAGTTCGCAGTGGACGGCGTCGGTGGTGGCGAATAGTTTCAGAGCTTTGCACTCGGCTGCGATGGTGTTGGCCACGTTGATTCCTCTTTCTCTGCCCAAAACATAGCAGTAACCACGGTATCCAGACCACTTTTTGTGGAGTCTCAGAACTAGATACCGTTTATACCTCATTGCACACGGCTGTTCTGCCAAAAATTTGGCAGTTGGTGGACGCGATGTTCGCCTTCGCTTCGTCGCCTTCGCTTCGTCGATGATCGATTCGAACACTTCTTCCGGAACCGATGCGATGGTTTCACAACGGGATGCCTGTTGCTTGGAAAGCCCGGCGTCGTCGAGAGCCTGCTCTTTCGAAAGTCCGCCCGGTGGACTTTCGATTCCGCCCTTCTTTCCGTTCCTTGCGCCACCCGGTTTCGCCTTCTCCAGCCCCTTGCTCAGTTCGCCGAGTCGCCGGAGTGCTCGCAGTTTGATTTCCGCCGCCCACGTCTCCAGTTCGTGGTCGTTCGCCTGGCGACCGTAGGCCAACTGCCAAAATTTTGGCAGTTGGTTGTGGACGCGATGCCGCTCCCCGGCTGCTCAACTGCCAAAATTTTGGCAGTTGGTGGACGCGATGAGCGCCAGCATTGCCCGGCGGATCGGTTCGGGGAGCGCCGGCCACGCGACCACAATCGCGGCCAGTTCGGGGTCGGCATCGGGGCCGGAAATGCCGCCTTTGCTTTGCAGGTCACTACACCCGGCACTACACCCGGCGGCGTTGGTCGGCGTAACTCTCTTGTCATTTCGAGACTTGCGTTCCGACAGTTCGGGGCTGTCGATCCGGTGGTTGCGGGTTCGAGTCCCGTCGTCCTCGCTAGACGCAAGAGCCGTAAACCGAAGGGTTTGCGGCTCTTCTCGTTTACACAGCCAGTGGCTCATTGGTCCGGTTTGGGGACAATTTGGGGACACGGCAAAGGTGACGTTGCGGTGGTATTGCTGGGGACATTTGGGGATGGTGCCGGGTTGGATTGGACACTTCCGCGTTAGCGCACCCACCGGCCTAAGCCGGCACGGATGTGCCGGTGCCAGTCTGCCCGGTCCCCGTCGCCAGTCTGAGTGCAATAGGGGCAGTTCGGACGCGGCAGATCTTTTGGCTCATTCACGATGCCACGAACGCCGTCGTAGCGAAGGAGACGCTTTGGCAGGCGCGGCACACCGGTCTTCCAGATCATGAACTCGATGACGGCCAAGGATACGATGATGCCGTTCAGCGACACGACTGACGGTCCCGTCTCGCCCAAGGCATCGCGGCGGACGCCATACATCGTGTCTTCCTCCGCACGACGATCCGGTGCCGAGAGATCGTGGCGGATGGCTTCTCGATCAAGCAGGTCCATGCAATAGAGACACGCGTTG
>DATNBQ010000239.1:0-2801 GCA_035571955.1 Urbifossiella sp.
TCTCAGTCCCATCGCGTCTCCTCCGCAGAACCAACCCAATTCTCAATCGGCCCCTTGAAGCATTGCCCATTCCGTTGAACGATTCACCCACGGTTCCATGAACAATACCCAGTCCACTGAATTGCTGTTCGAACTATCGCGGCCGGGGCGGCGCTGCCACCGGTTGCCTGCAGCGGACCTGCCCACTGACATACCAGTGTCGCAACTGCTCCCCGCGGAGCACCGCGCCGAGAAGCCACCGCCGCTTCCCGAACTCGGCGAAATCGATCTCGTCCGCCATTACACCAATCTGTCCGCGCGGAACATGTCGATCGACACGAACTTCTATCCGCTCGGTTCGTGCACGATGAAGTACAACCCGAAGCGGCACGAGCGGCTGGCGGCCCTCCCCGGATTCGCCAATCTGCATCCGCTGCAAGACGATTCGACGGTGCAGGGAATGCTGCAATTGCTCTGGGAGATGCAGGAATTCCTGGCGGAAATCTCGGGGTTGCCGGCGGTATCGCTGCAGCCGGCCGCCGGGGCCCAGGGAGAACTGACGGCCCTCCTGGTCGCCGCCGCGTACTTCAAGGACATCGGCCAGACGCAGCGCCGCAAGGTGCTCGTCCCGGACTCGGCCCACGGCACCAACCCGGCCTCGGCGGCGCTCGCCGGCTTCGAAGCCGTTACCGTCAAAAGCAACGCCCGCGGCCTCGTCGACCTCGACGACCTGGCCGGCAAGCTCGGCGACGACACCGCCGTCTTCATGATCACCAACCCGAACACGCTCGGCCTCTTCGAAACGCAAATCCAGTCGATCACGCGACTGCTGCACGAGCGCGGCGGCTTGGTCTATCTGGACGGCGCCAACATGAACGCCATCCTCGGCATCACGCGGCCGGGCGACTTCGGCGTCGACATGCAGCACTACAATGTGCACAAGACGTTCACCGGTCCGCACGGCGGCGGCGGCCCCGGCGCCGGCCCCATCGCCGTTCGCGATTTCCTCGCCCCTTATCTGCCGTCGCCAATCGTCGTGAAGCACGGCGACGGTTATTGCCTCGATTGCGATCGTCCCCAGTCGATTGGCCGCGTCCGCAGTTTCTTCGGGAACGTCGGCATCCTGTTCCGCGGCTACTGCTACATCCGCACGCTCGGCCCGGACGGCCTCAAGGCCGTCAGCGAGAACGCGGTGCTCAACGCCAATTACCTGCGCGCGCGGGTGAGGGAAGCGTTCGATGTGCCGCACGACGGCCCGTGCATGCACGAGTTCGTCGCCAGTGCCCGCACGCTGCTCCGCGAACGCAAGATCAAGGCCATGGATATTTGCAAACGGCTCCTCGATTACGGCTTCCACGCGCCGACCGTGTATTTCCCATTGGTCGTCTCCGAAGCGATGATGATGGAACCGACCGAGACGGAGAGCCGCGAGACGCTCGACGCCTTCGCCGACGCCTTGTTGAAGATCAAGGGCGAGGACGCGGAGTTACTGCGGACGGCGCCGCACGATCACGTCATTAGCCGCCCGGATGAAGTGAAAGCAGCGAAGGAACCTGTGCTGCGCTGGCAGGCATAACCGGCGCGACCGCTTTGATCCGCGTGGCCCGACGCGGGTTCCGCAGATTCCCATCGGTTCCCGATTCGAGCGCCCTCTTCGGCAGGGCATAGTTGATGCGGGATACTATTTGTTTAGCCGCGAGGCGGAGTCTGCCGATGCGAGCGCTCGGCTCCGCAGACTCCGCTTCGCGGCTAATCTGGTAGGGCGGCACACCATGAGCGCATTTCACCCAGGATTCCGCGCGGCGATGATCGCTATTCTTTTTTTCGCAACCACTGCGCCGGCGCAGGTCGTCTATCCGCAGCGGGCCGAAACCGTCGACGTGCAAATCCGCTATCGCATCCGGGCTGCCCGCGACGAGCGTGTTCGCCAGTTCCTCGTGCTCACGCAACGCCTCGACGACCTCGGCTTCAAACGAACCCGCAAGCCGAACGACGAACAGGACATCATCGACCCCACCGCCGAACGCTTCGATGGAAGCATTCCGTCGAAGAACGTCTTCGCTGTGCTCAACGACCCGCGCGTGCAGACGATCCTGTTCAAACGCACGGACTACCAATACCCGGCGGACATGGCCGGCAAAGTATCGCTGCGCATCTTCATCGCCCCGGCATTCCAATCGGCCGAGCAGCAGAAGTTCCACGGCCAAGTCGTGGAGCAACTCGGCAAAATGGGCTTCCGCGAAGCAGTCGGCTACTTCACAAACGGCTACACCCTCATTCGCGGCGACCTGCCGATGGGGAACCTGTTCCGCCTGATGAAGGATCTTCGGACGCAACCGGGCGGCTGGTTCCTGCCGGACACGATGCCGCGCGAGCTGCCGTCGCCATTGAAGAACACGCTGCCCATTCGGGCTCTCGAAGTGCTGGCCAATGCGGATCTGAGCCTGTTCGTGCCGACGCCGGTTCCCGCCAATCGGCTGTTCATGACGCCGGACCTGCGCGCGGTCGTCGACGATCCGGCAGCATTGACCAAGCCGATTCGCATTGAAGTGGTCATGGATCGGCGGATCGACGTTTTCGAAGCGGAACGGATACGCACGCGGCTGCGGTCGGCGTTCGTTCGCCAGATCGCCAATGAGTCGGCGATCGCCACGCTGGAAGGGGCCGTTGGCAATGTGGCGACGATCAACTTCCCGCAAGCGGTCGATGTCGAACGCTACGGGCAGGAAGTGGGCGTGGTGACGCTGCGCTCGCCGCGAGCCTCCGTGGAAACGGCTGCTCCATCGGCAACGGCGACGCCGGCCGCGGATGTTCTCGCTGCG
>DATNBQ010000240.1:0-4725 GCA_035571955.1 Urbifossiella sp.
CTCGATTTCGGCACCTGCACCGTGGCCGAGGGGAAAGTGCGGCAGGCATTTCAGAAGAAGGAACGGGTGCCGGAAGGTTGGCTCGTCGATCATCACGGCAAACCCACGACCGACCCCGGCGTGCTCTATGCCGAGCCGCGCGGCAACATTCTCCCCTTCGGCGGGGCGCAAATGTACAAGGGGTTCGGCCTCGGCCTGATGGTCGACTTGCTGTGCGGCGGCCTCTCCGGCGGCCCGTGCAGCAATCCCAAGTTTCAACTTGGCGGCCAGGGGAACGCCGTCGTGTTCATTGTGATCAATCCGGCGCTGCTCGGCGGCGCGGAGCATTTCGTCCACGAAACCGACGGCCTGACGGAATATGTGCGTTCCTGCCCCACGGCGGCCGGCGCTCCGCCGATCACCTTGCCCGGCGACCCCGAACGCGCCGCGAAGCAGAAGCGGTTAGCCGAGGGGATTCCGATTCCGGATGGCACCTGGGAACTCATCGCCAAGGCCGCTCGCGAGCTGAATGTACCGCTGCCCGCGTGAATGCCTCTTGAGCCTGGGGCGGTGTTCTGAGTACAACATTGGGGCCGGTGCAGGAGGGAACGCCGCCGAGGGGGATCGGCCGCGGCCGGCCCATGAAAGGACTTCACCCATGAAACGCTGCGCATTCTTCCTGGCCATTGCGGCCGTTCTGGCGGTTCCCGCCGGCGCCTCCGCCTTCTTCCGTTGCTGGTGTGCTCCTCGGTTCGGCTACGGCTACGGCTACGGAGCTGGCTACGCGTACGGTTACGGCTACGGCCGCTTCGGCGGCTACTCGCCTTACTTCTACCCGGCGTACCCCGCCTACCCGTATTTTGCAGCCCCATATTATGTGAACCCTGTACCGATCACGCCCGTCGCGGTTCCTTCTGCTGCTCCTCAAGCGGCGAAGGCAGAAGCGCCGGTCGCTCCGCCGCGGGCCCCGATTGTCACAATCACGCCCGGCGAATCGGTCAAACCCGCCCCGAAGACGGAAGTGGAACAAGTTCGGGGTGCGGTGACGCCGATCGCGGTGCCGGCACCAATGAACACGGTGGCGATCCCCGATCCGATGGTTCCGAAGTCTCCGGCGCCGATCGCCGTGCCGATCCCGGCGCCGTCCTCAGACTCGTTGCCGCCGATCAAGTTGCCGGAGTTCAACAAGTCGGCGAACGGCAAGGATGACCTGCCGCCGATCGTGCTGCCGCCTGAAGTTCAGAAGCCGTCGTCGGGCGTGATCCCGCCGACCACGTCGCGATCGAGCCCGCTGACCGGGGCCGTGAAGGTTCAGGTGTTCACGGCGATGGGCGCGACGAACGGGGATTTGCGCCAGGTCGGCTTCTTCAACCACACCACCCGCGATCTCAATCTGGTGATCGCGGGCAAGAAAGTGAAGTTGCCGAAGAAGTCGTACTTGAACGCGCGGCTGCCGATGAAGTTCACCTGGAAGCAGGCGGGCGGCGACAACGAAACGGCGGTTGTCCCCACGGGCGCGGCCGGTCTCGATGTGCTTTTCAAGGAGTGAGCCTCGAACCCGCAAGCGGCTTCGCGACAATTGGCTCTTCGCTGACGCGAGATCATCATGGAGGATGGTTTCTTCTCGATACTGATCGTCAATTACAACGGGTCGCGGCATCTCGGCCCGTGTCTGTCCGCGCTCGCCGAGCAGACGATGCCGCGCTACCGCTTCGAAGTCGTCGTGGTGGACAACGCCAGCGTCGACGACTCCGTGGAGCGAATTCGACGCGACTTTCCCTGGGTGCGGGTGGTGCGGAACCCGGTGAATGCCGGGTTCGCCGGAGGAAACAACGCCGGGTTGCCGTACACCCGTGGCCGTTACCTCGTGCTGCTCAACAACGATACCATCGCCGACCCGCACTGGCTCGAGGAACTGGCGGCGGCCATGAAACCGGGGCAGGCGGCGGCCTCAAAGCTCGTGTTCGCCCAGGATCCGACATTGATCAATAGCGCCGGGCTGCAACTGCTGCGCGACGGCCGCGGCGCCGATCGCGGCTTCCGCCATGCCGATCGCGGCCAGTTCGAAACGCCCTGCACCGTCTTCGCCGGCTGCGGCGCCGCCATTTGCCTCGACCGGCAAACGTTTCGCGGCCCGCTCTTCGATCCGCGTTACTTCGTTTATTACGAAGATCTCGACGCCTTCTGGCGGGCGGAACTCGAAGGCCACACGACGGCGTACGCCCCGCGCTCGCTCGTTCGCCACGTCCACGGCGGCACCGCCGGCGACGAATCGCCGCTCTTTCGCTACCACGTCGAACGCAACCGCGCTCTCACCAGCCTTCGCAATGCCGATCCGTTCCTGGCATTGTGGAATGCAATGGGGTTGGCAGCCCGCGTCGGTCGCTCGACGCTGAAGTGGCTCATCGGCCGGGAGCGCGGCGCGATGGTGCTGGCGACCGCCCGCGCCTTGGCCGGTTTCCTCGCACTTGCGCCGCGCGTGCTCATGGAACGCTCCACTGCCCGTTCGCGCCGGGAGGAATCGCCGTGCGCGTGATCATTAACGGCGCCTCGACGCTCAAGCCGAAGACCGGCGTCGGCCATACCACGGTCTACTTGCACCGGGCGCTACAACAACAGACGCCCGACTCCTTCTGGCTCTTCCCGGGCCAGTGGACTGAGCGGATTCCAAAACGACAAGGAAGGCCGAGCGGCGGCGGCACGCCATCGCGGTGGAAGCCGCGGCTTGTTGAGATAGCGAAGGCCGCTTATCGCGTTGGCTTCCGCGCCGCGGCGCGATGGGGCCGCTTCAATCTCTATCACGAGCCGAACTTCGTTCCCATCCGCACGCATTTGCCGACCGTGGTCACGGTGCACGATCTCTCGGTGCTGTTGCATCCGGAGTGGCACCCGGCAGATCGCGTGGCCTTCCACGAGCGGCATTTTCACGAAGGGATCGCGGGGGCGGAACACGTGATCGTGGTCTCCGAGGCAGTCCGCCGGGAGATGATCGAACTGCTCGGGATGAAGCCGAGCCGCGTTACCGCCATCCATAACGGCATCGGTGACCAGTATTTGATCCGAGACCCTCTCCCCGTTGGGGAGAGGGTCAGTCTTGGTTTGCCCAACCGCTACCTGCTTACCGTGGGAACGATCGAGCCGCGGAAGAATATCGGCATGGTGATGCGGGCGTACTGCGACCTGCCTGCGGACACCCGCATGAACTGTCCGTTGGTGCTGGCCGGCGGCTGGGGATGGAAGTCCGCCGCGGAACGCGAGTTCTTCGAAACGACGGCCCGCCATTGCGGAGTGATCCATCTCGGGTACATCGCCGACGTCGATTTGCCCGTGCTTTACTCCGGAGCCGCGGCTCTGCTTTATCCGTCCTTTTACGAAGGGTTCGGCTTGCCGCCCGTGGAGATGCTGGCCTGCGGCGGCGGCGTGGTCGCGTCGACGGCCGCGGCCGTGCGCGAAGTGGTCGGCCGCCACGCCCCGCTCGTCGATCCGTACGACTTCGCGGGCTGGCGCGACGCCATGCTCCACGTCATTCGCGAACCGGACTGGTTGGATGGTTACCGCGAAGGAGGGATCGCACACGCCCGGCAATCCACCTGGCGCAAGGCCGCCGAACGAACCCTGAGAGTCTACCGAAACGTTTTGGGATTGAATTCATTTCGAGAAATGGAAGCGCGCCACGCTGCTTAACTGGGCCATTTTTAACCACAGAGGCACAGCGGACACGGAGAAGAAAAGAGAAGATTTCTAATATCATCTTTCTGACTTTGTCTTCTCTGTGGTCTCTGTGCCTCTGTGGTTAGTTTCTTCGATGATCACACCAGGATGCCGCTGACCACTTCGCCCTTCACCAGTTCGCGCGGCTGGTTCAAGTGGTTGTAAACGATCGTCTCCGGTTTGATGCCGACGGAGTGATAAATCGTGGCGAGCAGTTCGGTCGGGTGCACCGGATTCTCGACCGGGGCCGAGCCGGTCTTGTCCGACTTGCCGTAGACGAAGCCGCGCTTGATGCCGGCGCCGGCGGCCAGCGCCGTGTAGCAGTACGGCCAGTGATCGCGGCCGTCGTCGTTGTTCTGGTTGCCGGAGGTGCTGACGCCGCGCTGCGGGCTGCGGCCGAACTCGCCGACCACCACGACCAACGTGTCCTTGAGCAAGCCGCGCTGATCCAGGTCTTCGATCAATGCCGAAACGCCGGAATCCAGCATCGGGGCCGACTGGTTCTTCATGCGGGTCGACAGGCCGGCGTGCACGTCCCACGAATGATTGTCGCTATTGGCGACCTTGGGCCAAACCACTTCGACGAAGCGGGTGCCGGCTTCCACCAGTCGCCGTGCCAACAGGCAGCACTGGCCAAACGTGTTCTTGCCGTAGCGTTCGCGAACCGGATCCTTTTCCAGCTTCAGGTCGAAGGCATTCTTGGCCCGGCCGGAAACGACGAGGCCGAGGGCCTTGCCGTAGTATTCGTCCAGGTCCATCTTGGCGACGGCGCTCTCCAGTTCCGGCATTCCCTTGGAAATGGTCTCGCGGAGCGTGGCACGGCGTTCCATGCGGCTCGCGGTCAACTCTTCCCGGAGCTTGAGATCGTCGGTGCGGACCCGTTCCATCTTGGAGAGGTCCATGTCGTCGCCGGGCGGGTAGAGCAGGTACGGATCGTACGCTTTGCCGAGGAAGCCGGCGCTGCCGCCCTTGCCCACCACGTTCGATTCTTGCAGCGGCCGAGGCATCATGACGAACGGCAGCATCGGCACGGTC
>DATNBQ010000241.1:0-7455 GCA_035571955.1 Urbifossiella sp.
AAGGTGGATCAGTTGCACGCTTGCGGCGGGAACGCCCGCTGCACCACGTGCCGCGTGGAGTTCATCGCCGGCGAACCGGAGCGGATGACGGAAGCCGAGAAGACCGTGCTGGCGGCGAAAGGGGCGACGGGGGTGCGCCTCAGTTGCCAGATCGCCTGCGACGGCGACATGAGCGTGCGCTGCATCAGTAGGTTGGCGGGCAGCGGCCGCGCCGATGCCGGCAAGCGACCGCTCGACGACATCATGCCCCCACCGGTATGGATTACTGCTTAGCCGCGACCCAACGGGGAGCGCGGAACGACAGTGCTTGCGTTAAGCTGTAGCGGTCCTAGCGGGGGAACGGTTCGTGCCGTGCCGAGCAAAGCGATTGCTCTGCGAAAGCCGAGGCCGCGGGCGAGGGTTGTAACGGCTGGAACCGATACTCTGCCAAAGCCGGCGGCCCGGTCGGCAGTGGAGGATCGGTATGACGACCCGCACTTCGATCGCCATTATGCCTTTGTTTCTCTTTGCCGAAATCGCTGCCGCGCAGCCGATCTCTTCCGCATTCGTCGAACGGCCCGCGCCGAACTCGGCGCAATTGCTACTTGCCGCTTCACAACAGCCATTGCCGAGACAGGCGCCGCCGGCGTTGCCAGTCGCCCCGAACCCGGCAGCGCCGCCGGGCTTCAACGCCCCTTCCCCGACTTACAACTTCGAAGAAAGCAACGCCGGCATCGGCGTCCCCGGCCGCTTCTGGGCCAGCGGCGAATGGCTCTACTGGGCCACCTCGGGGCAATCGCTGCCGGCACTCGCCACGGCGTCGCCCGTCGGAACAGCAGCCAGTCTGGCCGGCGTACTCGGATCCCCGAACACCGCGACGCTCTTCGGCGACCGCCGCGCCAATCAGGACTTCCGCAACGGCTACCGCCTCAACGCCGGTTGGTGGCTCGACGACGACCGCACGCTCGGCGTGGAAGGCGACTTCTTCTTTTTGCAGAACAGCGCGAATGCCTTCGCGGCATCATCCGACGGTTCGCAAATCATCGCTCGACCATTCGTGAATGCACTGACGGGAAGGCCGGACGCGGCCCTGGTGTCGTTCCCCGGCCTCGTCGCCGGCTCATTAACCGCAAGGGCCGAGAATCAGGTCATCGGCGGCGGCATCAACGGCATCGGCAACATCCTGGGCGGATCCAGTGGCCGCGTCGACTTCCTGATTGGCTACCGCTACTTGAACGTCTCGGATGAAGTGCATCTCCGCGAAGACGCAACGGCGCTGACGGGCCAGGGTGCGTTCGCGCCGGGTCTGCAATTGCAAAGCAGCGACCGCTTCGCGACGGCCAACAACTTCCACGGCGGCCTGATCGGCCTGGCCGCGGAGAAGCAATGCGGCATTCTTTTCTTCGGCGCGAGGGCTTCAGTCGCACTGGGGGCCAACGTGCAATCGATCGATATCAACGGTTCGACGCTGGCGATTCTTCCGGGGAACTTGCGCGCCGCGACGGTTGGCGGGTTGCTGGCCACGCCGGCGAACATTGGCCACTTCACGCGCACGGCCTTCGCCGTGCTGCCGGAGGCCAACCTGCGAGCGGGAATTCAGCTGTCGCAGCAAGCCCGCGTGTTCGCCGGTTACAACTTCCTGTACCTGAGCAACGTGGTTCGAGCCGGCGACCAGATCTTCGCGCCAACCTCGAGCCCGAAAACCACGGACTTCTGGGCCCAGGGCTTTTCGCTGGGGCTCGATCTGCGGTTTTAGGAGCGATGCCGAGCAGGCATTGCTCGGGTCAGTCCTCGGCTTCGACGGTTACCCGCACGCGCCCCGCGGGCAGGTTTGGCGTTCGGTCCAAGACGAGAGTGCCATCAGCGTTCAGCGTTCCTTCAACCACGGATTCATTCAGGCTCATGGTGACTTACCTCGTTCGAACGGCATGCAGCATTTTACTCAAAATGGACGCTCACTTCGCCTCGCTTCAAGTTCTTCACAATTGCAAACGCCGGATTACAAGGGTTGTAGCGACGACTCGGCTCGCGATTGCGACGATCGAACGACTTCGGCGAGTTATGCCGCCGGGTTGCCTACGGACGGACGGCTCCAGCGGTATTCGCCGCGCTTCCGCTCGCTTGCCCCGGTCGATAGTTCGGTGGTCCGGCATTCTTGCGCGAGGACCCGGGAATGGCCACGTTTTACGTTCTGCCGCCGCGTTCGTGCCTCGAGGATTCGCTCGGCGGGTTGATCGGCAAGTTGCTGCCGGGGCTGCCGCTGCCCGTCGATGCCTGGGACGCGGTCGTCGAACGCCTGGCCGACCTCGGCGGCTGGCCCACGGATGTTTACCTCATCCCTCGCGACGATCTGAGCCCCGGCGAATCCGTGGCCGATTCGCTAATTCATGACTTCGGTGCTGAGGCCGGCGATCGCGTCATTGATGTCGCTTTGAACGGCTCGCGTTCCACCACTCTCGGCGGCGTTCCCATCCCGGCCCTCGCGCGATAAGATGGCTATTAGCCATTAACCCGAATCGAGAGCCATGACGAACGATCCATTTCCGGACGACAGTTGGGACGAGTTGACGCGGGAGTTGGGCGTGGAAAAAGCGCCGCCCGAACCGCGGCATCCGCCTGCCGATTCCCACTCTCAGGACGAACCCCTCGAAGAAGGTGAGTTCGACAGCGACCTCGGCGAGGAAGGCGAGGGTGAACCGCTCGACGGCACGGAATTGCCTGCCGGCGAGGACGCCGCGGGTGGCCGCAAGCGGCGCCGCCGGCGCCGGCGGCGCAAGAAGGGCGAAGGCGATGCCGGCCCCGGGGGAACGGAGGAATCCGTGCCCGAACAGCCGCCGATGCCCGCTCGCTCTCACCGCCGGGAGGAACCGGAGTTCGGCGGCGACGAGCTCGATTCGCGCCCCTTCGACGACGAGCCGGTCGGCGTCCCTCTGGCCGCCGAGGAAGATACGGCCGGCGAGGTGCTCCGCGATCTTATCGCCAACTGGAACGTCCCCTCCTGGGATTCGATTATCAGCGGCCTGAACCGCTAGCACTCCCCGAGAAATCACACCCGGAAGTCCATCATGGCAGAAGCGGTGATCGATGTCGTCGGCGAAGAGGAGTTGCCGATGGTCGTCGAGTTGTACAACCAGATCTTTCGGCCGGCGAAGACGCTCGAATCGTTCCAGCGCCGCTACATGGGCCGCTACAACGTGCTGCAGATGGTCGCGCGGGTCAAGGATCGCCCGGTCGGCTTCTTCCTCGGCTTCGAATTGAAGCCGGACACGTTTTTCGCCTGGTTTTACGGCGTTCTCGCGGATTATCGCCGCGACGGCGTCGGCTCGCAACTCATGGAAGCAGCTCACAGCTGGGCCCAGCAACACGAGTACGAGGCCATTCGCCTCGAATGCCACAACCAGCACCGGCCCATGCTGCACCTGGCGATCGACCTCGGTTACGACATCGTCGGCATGCGCTGGGATGCCGACCGCGGCGAAAACCTCGTCATCTTCGAAAAGAACCTGACGATGGGCCGATGAAGCCTGGCGAGTCAGCCCGTCATCATCATGGAGAATCCATGACCATCGAACTGAGTGACGAGTTGCGACAAGCGCTCGCTGCGGCTGGCGCAGGACCGGCCACTATAACCGACCCCGAGACGGAGACCGATTACGTCTTGGTTCGCGCAGACGTATTCGCGAAGATGCGCACCATCGTCGACGGCATCTCGAAACGCGCCGGCTGGGACGACCCAGCCATGGACGATTACGAGAGATACCGTAAATAAATCGGGCCGATGTCGTGTTGGTCGATTGGCCCGACAGCGACCGCACCGGCAGCAAACTCCGCCCGGCGGTCGTCGTTCAGGCCGATATGTTGAACGGCCTCATCGACGACACGATACTCGTGCAAATTACCAGCAAAGGACACGGCATTCCCGGCACTGAGGTTCGACTCGATCCCGCCGTCGAAGTCTCTTCGGGTCTGCTCCATTTGTCGTTCGCATTCTGTCCGAACATTCTCACGGCCGAGCAGACTGCACTTGATCAGACAATTGGCGCTCTTTCCGATGCGGCGATGACCGAGATCGAGAAATGCTTGCGCGACACGTTGGGAATACTTTGAATCCAGGAATAGTTCCTGGATTTCTGGCCGCCCAATTACTCGATCGGCAACATATGCCCTTGCACGATGGCGGCCGACAGCGGAAAATCAAATCTTCAATACGCGAGCGGTACACATCCACGCGGGGGAAGCGATGAAGCGGTTCCTGTTCGCACTCGGGCTTTTGGCAACCGTCGCCATCTCGGAATCGGAAGCGGGTTACCTGATCATCCGCATTGTGCTGGAAGGGAGCCCGGCGGATGCGGCCGGCGGCGCCGGAATGTCGCGGCCCGGCTACCCCATGTCCAGCCCGGGGCCGATGTCCGGTTCCACGCGTCCCATGAGCGTCAGCCGCCCGCCCAAATCCGGCGCCAAGGGCGTTTATGGCCTTCCCGGCGGCGGCAAGTACGGCCAGCCCGGCCCCATGGGCAGTTCCAAGAGCGCCCCCGGCCTCAAGAGCCCCGGCCCGATAGCCCCCGGGCAGTTCGGACCCGGCGGCGCCGCCGAAGAACCCGAACCCGAAATCCACGATCCTTCGCAATCCATCTACGTCGTCATCCCGTACACGAACGACATCGCCAAGCGGAACCCGTTCTACAGCAAGAGACCCGAGAAGTCGTTTAACCCATCGTGGATTCCTTCCATCAAGCACCAGTTTGGCTACGCCAACCTGATCGACGACAACACCGGCATCCAGATTTACATGGATCTGGGGCCGCTCGCTCCCAAGGGCGCGCGCACGCTCCATTCGCAAATGGTCAACCGGCACTTCGTCTTCCTGCAACGGCGCAGCGATGCGCAGTTGCTGTTCGACCTCGTGAACACAGCCCTGGAACAGGGCTTCATCAAGGATGCCTGGAAATACTCGGACGAACTGGCGACGCTGAGCAAGGAAAGCAAGGCGCTGAGCCCGCCGGCGATGCGGTTCCTCACCGCCTTCGCCAAGGTGAAAGAAGCAATCGAAAAGCCCGTCCGCATTCCCAGCGATAGCCAGCAGTGGAAGCAGCGGATCGGCTTCGTTTACCCCGGCGTCCGCGTTCTCCCGACGGCCCATTACCACATCCTCTACTGGGAAGGGATGGACGGCGAAGCGAAGCGCCGCGGCGAACAACTCGAAGAGAACCTCAAAGCCTTCTACATGGCCAGCGCGATGAACGGCGTCGTGCTGCCGGTCCCCGAGAAGCCGATGCTGGCGATCCTCACCCGCTCGGCTGGCGACGTTCGGAAACTCTCCGCGGCCCTCGACGGCATGCCGGCCATCGCCGACGGTTTCTACGCCCCCGATTTCGGCATCCTCGTGCTTTCCCCGGAACGCCTCGACGGCGTCGGCCAATCGTTCCATCGCCAGGTTCAGCAGATGTACGGCATGGGTGTGAGCCGCTCGATGCTGCTCGGCGGCGGAGGGCCGATCATCAACGACAAGGACGACAAGGAGGAAACCAAGACCGCCGAGGAAGTGGCGCGAATGCAGACCTGGACGGCGGTAGAGCGGTTCGTGGAAGAGGATGCGGAGTGGGCGGCGGTGAGCCGCGAAGGGAGCCGCCAGCTGCTGACGGCGTCCGGGGTGCTGCCGCCGCACGTGGCGTTGCCGCACTGGCTCGCCGAGGGTTCCGCCAACTACTACCACCGGCCGCGCGGCCCCGTTTTCACGCAAAAGGGAACCAAGGATTACATCACCGTGGCCCTGGCCACTGGTTATGGCGTCGCGAACTTCGCCCGTCAAAAACAGTTCGCCGACCTCGTTTCGCATCACCAGTTCGACCCGCCGAAGGGGCGCGGTGAATCGCGTCTGGCCGACCCAGGCCAGATCGTCTTTAACGTGGTGACCGACACGTATTTCAAGGCGGGCCGGCTCGGCCTGGACGCCGACAATCCGAACCTGCCGTTGCCGCAGGCGAAGAAGCCGATGCCGAAGAAGGAAGCGGGCTTCGGGCCGGAAGCGCCGCCGGAACAGGAAGACGTGCACGCCTTGCGCCGCCAGCGCGCCGACTTCCTTCATGGCAAGGCTCACGCCACGGCCTGGGCGCTTTACTTCTACCTGACCAAGACCAACCCCGAGGGGCTCAATCGCTACCTGGCGGAGCTCCGCAAGATGCCGCGCGACCTGCCGCTCGACAGTACCACCCAACTCGAGGCGTTCCTGCTGGCGTTCAACTTGACCCTGGACAAGCAGGGGAAGGACGGCAAGCAATCGATGAGCGAGTTCGGGGCGGCCTGGCTGCGGTGGATGAAAACCGTGCCGATCACGGGCGTGGACGTGGCGCTGGTCGACATCGTGCCGCCGAAACAGGATGACGCCGGCGGCCGCAACCCGCGCGGCAACCAGCTCTACCGCCCCAACGGCGGCAACTGACCGCCCGGGAAAGGTCGCTCTGATCGTTCACAGAATGCCAAGGATGCCACATTGCCAACATACTGGTTTGGCATCCTGTGCCATTTCGGCAGTAAAGCTACTCAAACTGAGCACTTTAGACGGGTGGAGTTTTGTAGTAGTCGACCAACGCGCCGACCTCGAACGAATGACCGCCAGCGTTCCATCGGCGTGGCCAAGAAGCGATGGGCCACCATTCTTCTTTTGGCCGACGATGCTCATTCCGACGGGCAGCACACCGATGAGCAAATCGCCGCGACGCGCGGCGGCGCAGTAGATTCCCAGGGTGATCGGTGGGAATGGCTGTTTTTTTTTAGCCGGCCTCTGTGAGGCCGGATCGCCATTGGAATCCGGCCTCATAGAGGCCGGCTACAACCGAACTGAGCCCGATAGTGCCCGGGCATTGTGCCATTCGCGAGAGCCGTTACCATGAGATGAGGTGAACGCCCGCCCTCGACGACCGCCTTCGAGCTTGGCTCCATGTTTCGCATCGCGGCGACAGCCGATCTACACTACGGTTCGCGGCACACGGCCGGCGCGGACGCCACCGCGGCGATGGCGGCCGCACTAGCATCGGAGCCGCCGGATTTGTTCATCATCGCGGGCGACATCGGCGCCGGCGACGAGTTCGAACGCTGCCTCGATTTGTTCGCGGACCTGCCGTGTCAAAAGGCCCTGGTGCCGGGGAACCACGATATCTGGGTGCGTTCGCACGACCCGCGCGGCGACTCGCTGGCCGTTTATCGCGAGCATTTGCCGCGCGTCGCCGCCAGCCGCGGCTTCCACTACCTGGACAACAGCCCGCTCGTGCTCCCCGACGTGGGCCTCGCCGTCGTTGGCTCGATCAACTGGTACGACTATTCGTGGGCCGTCGATCGCTTGCCTCAGGCCGCCCCGGACTGGCAGGATCGGCTAATTACCAAGCGGTTCCTCCGCGGCCGGCACAACGACGCGAACTTCGTCCGCTGGGATCGCAGCGATGGCCAGTTCACCAAGGAAGTGGTCGGGGCCCTGGCCGC
>DATNBQ010000242.1:0-18745 GCA_035571955.1 Urbifossiella sp.
GAAATACCGATGGCCGGCGAGCGAATCCTTATTCCGATTCAAGTTGCGGCCAACCACAATAGCACCATGGCCGAGAAAAAGACATTCCCGCGGTGGCGGCTGGATGCCATCGCTCTCACACTGTTGGCCGTGGGCGGCGTACTGACGGCCGCCGTCGGTTCGAGCCGCGCCGTCAGCGGCGGCCAGAACTTCCTCGACCTTCCCGGTGAACTGATCGCCGCCGTCATCGTCGAGTCGCTCGGCTGGGGAGCACTCGTGTTCCTGGCTGGCTGGTTCGCCGTGAGCGGGCTGTTCGTGGTGTCCCGGTCGCCGCTGCGGATCGCGGTGCGCGCGGCTGGCTGGATCATCCTGTGCCTGGCGGCGGCGACTGCCGTGGATTGCTTCTCCGCTCGCGTTCCGCTCGTCGCGATCGCCGGCCCCGGCGGGGCCATCGGCGCCTTTCTCAGTTTCAATCTGCAAGACTCTCTCGACAGTCCGTGGGATGCGGCCGTTGTCGTCGCGGTGGCATTCTTGGGGATCGTGCTGGCGGCGGACTGGCTGGTGATTGCCGTGGCCCGCGCCGCCACGAACATTCTGCTGCGACTGTGGAACGCGGCCGTGTGGGGCAATGCCAAGGTCGCCGCGGGAAGCGATCAGGTGCTCGCCGGTCTCGGCACGCTGGCCCGCGCCGCAACTTCAAAGAACCACGAAACTCCGGACGTGATTCCGATCACGCATCCGCACCCTCTGCCGCTCGCTGAGGCGCGGCCGGCCATCATTCCCATTCATTCGCACGCGGAAGGCACGCTGCAACTCCGCGCCGTGCCCGCCGTCGCTGACGATGAACCGGCCGCCTATGACCTTCCCTCGCTCGCCTTGTTGAACGACCCCGAGCCGTTCCCCGTCGAGAACCACGAGCAGAAACTCCGCGACGTGGCCGTGCTCCTGGAACGCACGTTCACGAGTTTTGGCCTGGCAGTGCGCGTGGTCGGCATCCACACCGGCCCGGTCATCACGCAGTATGAAATCGCCCTGGAAACCGGCCTGCGCCTGAACAAAGTCACGAACCTGGCGGACGATGTCGCCTTGAATCTGAGCGTGCCGTCGGTGCGCGTGGTCGCTCCGCTGCCCGGCCGCAACACCGTCGGCATCGAGGTGCCCAACGAAATCCGGCAAACGGTCCGGCTTAAAGAACTCGTGACGGCATTGGCCGCGACGCCGAAGGTCGCCAAGGCCAAGCTGCCGATCTTTCTGGGCAAGGACGTCGAGGGGCGGCCGCTTGCTTACGATCTCCACGACATGCCGCACCTGCTCATCGCCGGCCGAACCGGCACCGGCAAATCCGTCTGCCTCAACACCATCATTCTCAGCTTGCTGCTGACGCGCCGCCCCGACGAATGCCGCATGATCCTGATCGACCCGAAGAAGGTGGAACTCTCAGATTATGCCCACATCCCGCACCTCATGACGCCGGTGGTGAAGGACGAGAAGAAGGCCGACGCGATTCTTTCATGGGCCGTGGAGAAAATGGAGGAGCGCTACGAGTGGCTGCACCGTGCCCGCGTCCGCAAGATCACGGCTTACAACGAACTGCCCTTCGACGAAATCGTTCGCCGCATCAATCCGGACAGCGAGGAGGAACGCAAGGCGATCCCCCGGCAGATGCCGTACATCATGATTCTGATCGACGAGGTCGGCGACCTGATGATGAAGATGAAGAAGGAGATCGAAGGGAACATCATCTTGCTGGCGCAGAAGTCGCGAGCCGCGGGGATTCACCTCGTCCTCGCCACGCAAAAGCCGACGGTGGACGTGATCACGGGCTTGATCAAGTCGAACTTGCCGGCGCGCATCTGTTTACAAGTCACGAATCGGACGGATTCGGGCGTGGTGCTGGACGAGAAGGGGGCCGAACGGTTGCTCGGCAAGGGCGACATGCTCATCCTTCAGGATGGCACGCTGACCCGCGCCCAGGGCGCCTGGGTGGACGACAAGGAGATCGAGCGGATCGTGGATGCCGTGGCCACCGACACGCCGAATTACGATTCCGAACTGTTGAACCTCAAGACGCGCGATCAACAGGGCGACGGCGACGGTTCCACGGGAGAGAAACTCCGCGATCGCGACCCGATATACGAACAGGCCGTGGAAATCGTGATCCGCGAGCAGCGCGGCAGCACCTCGCTTTTGCAGCGGGCTCTGGGCATCGGTTACGGCAAGGCGAGCCGTCTGATCGACTTCATGGCCGAGGACGGCATCGTCGGCGGCTACAACGGCTCGAATGCCCGCCAGGTGCTCGTCAGCCCCGAAGAATGGGAAGGCCGCAAGAACGCGGGGTAAGCGTGAATGCTTCCATTTACGCCGCGTGGCGGTACTCCAGCGGCTGCGCCTGGATCGCCGGCCAGCCGCCGTTCACCCAGTCGACCACGTCCGTGAGCCCTTCTTCCAGCGAAATGGTCGGCTTCCAGCCGAGTTCGCTGCGAGCCTTCGTCGAGTCGATCACGTAGGCCGCGTCCTGGCCGGGGCGCTCCTCGACGGCGCGGGTCGCATCCTCGAAGCGCTTGCCGAGGCGGTCGCAAATCGTTCGCACCACCTGCCGCACCTCGACGCCCTGATCCGGCGAAAGGTGATAGAGTTCGCCGACGCGGCCCTTTTCGAGAATGGCGAGTTCGCCGCGCGACACGTCGCGGATGTGGATGTACGATTTCACGGCCCGGCCGCCGCCGTGCAGTTCAATCGTCTTGCCGAGTTTGATGTAAATCGCCGAGCGGGGGATGATCTTGAACAGCTGCTGACGGGCCCCGTAGACGTTCGTGGCTCGCACCGTGAGCAGCGGGAAACCGTACTGCTTGGCGTAGGTTTTGAGCAGGTAGTCGGCGGCGGCCTTCGACGCGGCATACGGCGTGCTCGGGTTCAGCGGCGTCTCTTCCGTCACCGTGCCGACGCAGGTGCCGTATGCCTCCGGCGACGATACGTGCAGGTAGCGCTTCAGGTACTTCTGCCTGCGGAGGTGGTTCACCAAAAACGACAGGGCAACCGTGTTGGTCTGGAACCAATGTTCCGGATGTTCCCAGCTCGGGGCGACCTCGCTCTGGGCCGCGAAGTTTACGATGGCGTCCGGTTTCTCGTCGTCGAGCATGGCGAGCAACTTGCCCATCTCGCGGTTCATATCCAGGGCGTGATAGCGGTAGCGCGACAGATCGGTGCGGAGGCGATACTTCAAAAAGAGCTTCGAGCGCTCGGCGGAACGACTGACGCCGATGACGTGGTAGCGCGGGTCGTCGAGCAAGTGATCGACGAAATCCTGACCCGAGAACGAATTGGCGCCGAGGACGACAATCTTGTTCATGCGGCCTTCCAGGAAGAGGGAGATTGAACGGCGGCCAGCGCGGCCCGAGCCTTCGCCAGCTGACTGGCCTTACGGGCGTCGCGCTGGGCCGGCGTGCCGGAAAACGCGCGCCGACTGCCGCCCACCGGCAGAAACTCGTTCAACATGATGCAGACCCACTTGATGCGATAGACGGGCAGAAGCAACGCGGCGCGAGCGCGATGGATGGGCGGCCGTGGGAACTCGCCGGCGATGGCCCGGGCGAAGCGATCGAAGGTATGCCGCGGCGCGGGAACCGCCGGCTGGCAGTAGAAATCGCAGATCAACTTGGCGGGGTCGTCCCAGCCGGCGTATTCGAAGTCGATGAAGCGGAGCCGGCCGTCGTTCGCCAAAATCGCATTGTGGAAGCCGAAATCCGATGGCGATAGGCAACGGTCGCACGGGGCGAGCGGGGCCTCGGTGGAAAGGCAATGAGCCGCGGCGCCGGCATGGGCCCCGGCCAGCACCTGCTTCCATGCGGGAGCGAGTTCGGCCGCCAATTCCGTCACGCCTTCTTCGGAAGGCACGGCTTGCAGCCGTTCCACCCGGCGATTGACGGTCGCGAAGTGGTCGTCCAGGCTCAGGCACGATTCCGAAGCGCGACCCAGCTTCGCCGCTGCGGGCTCGGTTCGCGAGCGGTTCATGGCGCGGAAGAAGGCGATGGCCTGTTCGACGGCCGCCTCAGCCGCAACGATTCCCTTCAGCGATTGACCATGAACGAATTCAAAGAGACCGAGGCCGGCTTCGGCGCTGCAAGCCAGCGGCTGCGGGATGCAGCGGACGCCGTGATTCCAGGCGAATTGGGAGAAGGCGAACTCGGCGCCGAGGCGGTCGCGCGGGTCGTCCGGATGGCGGAAGTACGACTTGAGGAAATAAGCGGCCTCCGCGGTCTCAAGGCGGAAGGCGCGATTGTTGGCGCCGCCATCAATGGCCGAGATTGTACGGACGGGACCGAGCCCGGCGGCTTGCGCCAGGGCGTGTGCCGCGTCTTCGTCTAGGCGGCCCATCGCCCCTCCTTGCCGTGCACGAGCGCGCCGATCTCGCTCCACGATTGCACTCGCATGAGGCTCGCTAGCCGCGAGGCGGAGTCCGCGGAGGCGAGCGCGCCGTAGGCATTCGCCGGGTCGAACAGGATTTTCCGCGTCGCGGCCGGGAATGCGGCTTCACCCAGGAATTCCGGCAAATCGTCGACGAAAAGATCGCATCCGAGTGCGGCGATGCGCTCGAGTTTCCCCTCCTTCGTCGATTCCAGCCAGACGGACAGCGGCGACAGCCCGGTGTCGCTGGTGCGGTAGAAGGCGTGGCGAGCGAGGAACGTGTGCGCGGCCTCGTGGAGATCGTACGGTTCGCCGAGGTAGGGTTTGCGCGTCTTGTGGCTGACGACGGCGACGCGAATGCCGGCGTTCTTGCAGCCGACGATGAAGTCGCGGACGCCGGGGAATGGTTCGGCGTCGACGATGCGCGGGCCGTAGCCAATCCCTTGCAGTTCGGTCCAGTCGGTCTCGCGATCGATACTGCGGAGGTAATCGCGGACGGCGGTCTTATTGGCCGGCACGGTATCGGGAACGAGCTCGCGCTCGCGGGCCAGCCGGTGGAAGAGCCGGTCGTAGCAAACGATCGTGTTGTCGAAATCGATTCCAACGAGCATATGGAACTCCACGCCCACCCGCCGCGGCGGGTGAGGCTTCAGGCGGCCCGTGCCAATTGTTGTGCGTTCGCGTTGATCTCCAATAGCGGCCGGGCGGCGCGGCCGCGCTCCAAATCGTCCAGGGCCGCGTTCACATCCGCCAGGCCATACCCATGCGACAGCAGCGGTTCCAGATCGAGCCGGCCGCTGGCCAGCAACTTCGCATAGCGCGGGTAATCGCGATCGGGAACGTTGTCGCCGCCCCAGGTGCCGAGGAGGCGCTTGCCCATGTTCAGTTCGCGCGGGTCGATTTCCAGTGTCGAACCAAAGCGGGCATTGCCGACGACGACGGCCGTTCCTCCCTGGTGGCGCACGCAGGCCAGGGCTTGCCGCATCACCGGCGCCAGCCCCGTCGCCTCGATGGCGAAATCGACTCCGCCGCGGCAGAGCTTGCCGATCTCGGCAACCGGGTCGGTATTGCGGGAATCGATGGCGTGCGTGGCGCCGAGCCTTCGAGCCAGCGCGAGCTTGTCCGGGTTCACATCCACGGCAATGACGGGAACGACGCCGGCGAGCGCGGCCGCGGCCACGGCGCACGAACCGATGCCGCCGACGCCGAACACCGCGACGCTTTGCCCGGCTTTTGGCTGAGCCGTATTGAACACGACGCCGGCCCCGGTCGGCACGGCGCACCCGATCAAGGCCGCCAGCCGCATCGACAACCCCTCGGGCACGACCGTTAGCCGGTTCTCGCTAATGACGGAGTAAGTGGCGAAGGTGGTGATGCCGCCGGCGTTCACCTTCTTGCCGTTCCAGTCGTAGACGGTGCCGGGCACATCGGCGCCGCTCCCCTTGATCCAGGAAAGAATCACGCGGTCGCCGGGTTTCACTTTTGTAACGCCGGGCCCGGTGTCGCGGACAATGCCGCTGCCTTCGTGGCCGAGGCAATGGGGAAGGAATTTGTCTTCGCCGCGGTGGCCGCGGGCCTCGCCGACTTGCGTATGGCAAACGCCGCTGTAAGCGACTTCAATCAGCGCTTGCCCCGACTTCAAGGAAGGAATTTCGAGGTCGGCCAGTTCGAGCGCATGGCCAAGTTCAACGAGCACCGCGGCGGTCGTTTTCATGGTGGAACGGTGGTACCACGCTCCCCACGGCGGGGCAAGCCCAACCCGAGACGATCACCCGCGCTCCTCTTCGAGTCGCGGCTAATCCATTCCTGTTGAACCCCGATAGAAATGTCCGGTCTTAACCCGATAGAAATGTCCTCCTTGTTCAGGCCGAGGAGGGTCCACGATGATCGGGGTACAAGTCCAAGACCGGATCGCCATGAGTCAGTCGGAACGGGATCGTCTCGCCACGTTGCGTGGCGTGGTTTCGGGCGAGCGGACGCAAGTCGAAGCGGCTCGGCTTCTGAAGTTGACTGTTCGCCAAGTGCGGCGATTGGTCGGGGGCTCAAGGCCGATGGCGACGGCGTCCTGGTGCACGGTCTACGCGGTGTACTGCGCCCCTCGGACTGGACACAAAAACGGGGCTGTTCGTTGAATGCGGCGTCGTCTCGCGTAGCGATCAACCGCGCGAGCAGTTCCGCATCCGGCGTTTCGCTGGCGGCGACGGAAAGCAGCTTGAGAAATTGAGCCGGCATCCCTGCACTCGGCGTGGCGACGAATCCTTCGCCATATTAGTGAGCGCGACGCCCCTCGGGCGGCCAACTTTTCTTGAAATCCTGGAAGATAAACGCATCAGCCGACGGCCGGAGGAAAACTTCCCGAATCGGTCGGCGAATCGAACCCGCCAGACGCCACGGGAGTGCCGGCCGCAAAGCAATTCGTGATCGACTTGCCGAAGCTGCCGCGGGCGGCCTGTAGCGATGTCAGCCCGCTGAGGATATCGCCGGACTGGAACGCGTCGCCGGCATCCATCAGGTTCGCCGTGCCCTGGACCGCATGCAAGGCGCGCACGCCGTTGCGCACCACACCCACGAACCGGCATGGCGTCAGGTTCTGCACCGCGACATTGATCACCTCCCCAGCGACCTGGCCGGCGCCGTACGCCCGCAAATTGGTGTTGACGGCGTCGTTATAACCCATCGCTGTGCGAGCGCGCTTCGTCAGGCCGCCGCTCACCGTGTCGGCCATGCCGGCCGAAAAAAACGACAATTGCGCAAACCAGTCGCCATCCGGCGGCGAGTAGTACGACGAGGGATCGTTCGGATTGACGGTGTAGGAGATGGGTTGCCCGGTAATGGGATCGTTGTCGCTGCCCGTTTGCGTGGCCGACGAGGTGCCCGGAACCTGGGTCGTTCCGCTCGCCGTCGCGTAGGTCCAGGTGTTCGACATGTTCCAGGTTGTTTTCGCCGTCCCCGCCGGTCCTGTCTGGGTGTCATCGCCGACAACGGACTCCCAGACCGAACCGGTCACCGAAGTAATCGTCGACGGCGATCCGAGCGGCGGAAGCGTGCCCGAGAGCGTGCTGATCACGGTCCCGGTGTCACAGGCGCTGAACATCAATCACGCTGATGGAGAATGAAAGATAGAAATGATGCTTGATGTGAAAGGTTAGCCCCAAGCGCAGAGTGCGCCCCGCGAGCCGAGTTCACAGACCAGCCATGCCAGCATGGGAGCTTTGAGTGGTGGAGGGGCCTTGTCTGGTGGGTTGGGCTTTAAGTCAAGTGGATCCAAGGACAGACTAACGAACACGCCGTTTGTAAATTCCCAAATGCGTGCACTCATATCGCCGTGAAGTGTCGCCTGTTGACGAAATCCTGTCAGGAAATGATCGCGGCCGCCTAGCCGCCCCAGGATCGCCGGACCGAAATAGTTGCCCCAGTAGATGCCCCGAACGCGATCACGCTTCTTCGCGCCCGAAAAAACCCAGTTGATGTCCTCGACGTGTCGATGAAGGGGTGCGTTTCCAAAAAAAGTTGGACCGTAGACCATTCCAGCATAACAGTCATGTGCTGGCGAAACATCGATTAGTCCATAGGGAGGAGCGTATTTATCTGCGATCTCAAAATGCAGTCGCATCATTTCCAGGACAGTCTCTGGTCCGGTATTCTCAAACCATTGTCCCGATACTGTGAAAAGGAGATCAGGAAGCGTATCTACGCCGTAAGAACGAGAAGCGCCGCCATGCGCATAGTAGAAATCGCAGTCGAGCGTCGTGCCACTCCTGGCCAGTTTCGCTTTCGAACACGTTCCTCCGCCAAAAATAGGTTGCGGCCCGCGTTCGAGGAGAGGCTGCACGTGTTCCAGAGAGCCAAGCTCGATGCGGCGTTGCCCACCTGAGTTACTTCCGGCATGCCAGAATGCCCCTGCAACACTCCGCTGCTTGCCGAATACACTGGTTGTTGACCACAAGCGGGCGAAATCCGGCCCCGAAAGCTCATGTCCCGGTTGGAGGTAGACATTCGCCACTACATGGTATTCGACACGATATGGTTCTCTCTCCATGTTCTTGCATTCTCCGCAATGAATCCAATCTTTGATTAGGGAATATTGATTCCTGTATACCCGCCGAAGTCCTTGCCGAGTGCGTTTTGAAGGTCGTTTTCCCTCGGCCTGTGATAGCCTTTGCCACCAGTCCTGTTCACTTCCGTGATATACACCTTGCCATCCGAGCCCAGCACCTGGACATCAGGCTTGAGAGGACTTCGCGCTTTTCCATTCGGATTCCCAGGATTCATGAGAGCCTGGTTGGTGCGGACCTCGACAACGGTTACGCCTGGAGGAACTTTCGGGTTCTGCGCTTCGGAGATCATCCGATTATTGTGCGGCGGCGAACCATGCGCCGGCCTGCCCGTGATGGGTTTTGCACACGCATTATGCGCCCAGACTGCAAATCCCCACTCCGCCGTTCCCACGAAGTACGTGTGATTATCCGCGATACGGCAGTTGTACACCGTCTCGAATTCGCCCGTGTCGAGCAGATCCTCAACCACCAGCCAGTGGCCGTTCTCCGTCAACAGCCAGTCGCCGTCCGCCAATTGATTCGCATTCACCCATCCCTTCTCGTGAGCATAAAACGGATGCTCCGCCGTCGTCCGGATCACTTGGCCACCGATGTGCACATGCCACACCAGCGATACATTGACAAACACCTCCTCCACCATCCTAGCCGAAACTGGACCCGTCGCATCAAATTCGTCCCGGCTTAGAATCAAGTCGCCGATCTGCAGATTCTCGATCATCTTTGAACCGTCCGGCGTGCGGATCGGCGTGCCAGCCGCGAAGCACGACTTCAGCATGTTGCCGAAGCTGCCGCGAGCCGCCATCAGCGAATCCATGCCGCTGAGGATGTTTCCCGACTGGAAGGCGTCGCCGGCGTCCATCAAGTTCGCCGTGCCCTGGACCGCATGCAAGGCGCGCACGCCGTTGCGCGCGAGACCCACGAACCGGCATGGCGTCAGGTTCTGCACTGCGGCGCCAACAACCTGCCCAGCCACCTGGCCGACGCCGTAAGCCCGCGAATTGGTGTTGACGGCGTCGTTATAACCCATCGCTGTGCGAGCGCGCTTCGTCAGCCCGCCGCTCACCGCGTCGGCCATGCCGGCCGAAAAATTCGACAACTGCGCGAACCAGTCGCCCGGCGGCGGGTTGGCCGGCGGCGGATTGCCCGGATCAAAGGAAGACGATACGGGCTCACCAGTCTGCGGATCGTTTCCGCTCCCCTCGATCAACGCCGACGATGATGTCGGGTTCTGAATTACATCCCCGTCCTGCGACACATAGCTCCAGGCCGCCGAATCCGTATACGTCGTCGTCAGCGAACCGCCCGGCCCCGTCTGAACCTGCGTCGTCTTGTCGGTCTTGTTGCCGCCTTCAGGTACGGCCCCGGCGCGATGGTAACGTTCTGACCTCCCGCCGTCGCCGGCGGCGGACCCGACAGCGTCGCCGCTGCCTTCACCGTGCGGTCATCGCTGAGGGTCCGCCTTACCGTGTAGTCCAAACTCGATGTACCGTCCCAACTCACCAGTTGGTGCGAGGTTTCGTCCAGGTCTTCATGGTTCGATTCGATGTTGGATTCGGATCCGCCGGCCGAAGCCCCGGTTGTCTCGCTGCCGGACTGACCGTTCGTCTCGCTTTGATTCTGGACGTAATCGAATTCGCCCGTGACTCCCGGGCGTTCAATACCTGGCTCGCGCCTTGGATCGGGCTGGCGTTCGATCCGTTGGCGAGAAAGACCGCGGGTGTGGCGGCCCCGACGGCGTCGGTCGGATTGGCTCCTGTTTGCTGTTGGATGGCCGAATGAACGGAGTGGTTGGAACCCGCCGAGACGACGGCGCCGGACGGCCCGATGCGGTGACCGTGCCCACCGATGCTGCCTGCGGCTTGCGCGGTCGGGGCGAACGCCGATGCGCTCGTCACCGCTGTGACTCCCGGTTGGTGTGCAGTGTGGGCGATCAACCCAAACTTGCCGAGTCCACCCGAAATTGCCCCGCCCGGTGATGTCGCAGAGGAAAGGAACGACGGAGGAGCACTCGGCGTTGAGTTCACCGGTCCCGCTCCCAACATCGAAGGGGCCGAATTGGTTGGCGCCGTGGAGGCCATCGCCAGGACATTGGAATCGCTATTGGACGCGTTCGTAGCCGGCGCCGCGGACGAACCGGTATCGGCCGGGCTGGGTGCCGCAGGTGTATCCGAAATTGAGCCGCCTGCGCCCCCGAGAGTTCCTCCCGAGACAAGCGGCAGGAACGAGTTGTCGCCGTTCCCCAGTGCGAGAGTCGCCGGGGGTTGCCCATCTGAAAGCAAGTCGTCGTCCAACGTCCCGGCCACGCCTACGGGAGCGTCACTGGATCGTCTGAAGTGGTCCCCGCGCGCGTGGCAAACCGGAGGTGAGCGCGATCATCTCGCACTCGCCTCCGGTCAAGCTTTACTGTTGGGGCGGGGCGGCTTCCTTGATGACGGCGCCGTGGTCGTCCGAGAGGATTAGCACCGCGAAGCGCTGGATTGCCAGGCGCTCCGGCGTGTTCACCGAGGCATAATCCGCCGAACACTCTGCCCCATTCCGGGATGCCGACCGTTCCCACTTCCTCGGTATCAGGTAGCTGCTTCGATTTCTCTTCGCGTCGTTCGGCGGCCCGGCAAGATTCTTTCGCTCATGCTGCCGCGACTTTAATTCCGCTCGGTGCGTTGACGAACCCGCCGCCGCGAACGAACTGCTGAACGCGCGAAGTAGCTCCGTTGATTTCCGGCCCGGCCGCTACAAGCAGTATCTGTTGAACAATTGCCATCGCGGCGTGATGAGCGGATGGGTAATCAAACGATTCGTTGGGGTGGGATGCAAGTATTAGATCGGTGCTGACCAGTTCAATTCGAGGGAACAAGGATTCAATCTTGTGAAAATGACGGATGTAGCAATCGTTGAGTTTCTGACGAAAAGCATTTCGGCGACAAAGGCCTATGACAATATCCGCCGTCAGGGCGGCCGTCTTTGCAATCTGCAGCGCTTCCGCCAAGTCCCCTGGTAGTTCGTGCATCGAAGTCGCCTCAGTGTTTAGCCGGCCTGCCGGGCCATCGACACCACTGAGGTAATGCCGCGGCCCGGCGTGCGGGGATCAGCCGCGGCCGGCGAGAATGTTATATCAGTTCATGTCAGTTCATCCGAGTTTCGCCGCAATGGTCGCGGCCAATTCCATGTTCTTTTCGGCGTAGTGTTCGCTCATGTCCATTCGGGCGTGGCCGAGCATCGCCTGAGCGGCTTCCAGGCCGGCTTCCTTTCGCACCCGCGTTCCGAACGCGTGGCGAAGCTGGTACGGAAACCAGTGATCGACTTTCGCCCTGGTGCAGGCCAGGACGACGGCCCGGCAAATAGCGGTCGGAGTGTAGCGTTCGCCCGACCCCTTCTTCGGCTTCTTCTTCGCCCTGCACGTCTGGCTCGGTTGCACCGGCGACTTGCGTTCCGCCCGCATCCGGGCCAGTTGTTCTTCACGCTGCCGCCGCGGCGAGAAGAGCAGTTCCTCCGGAGCAAGCGAACGGCCGCGAAGATAGTCCACGAGCACGGCGACGGCCTTCGGTCCCAACTGGATTGCTCGCGACTTACCGGCGTGTTCCGTCTTGTGCGTCCGTGGCCGAAAGCACCACGTTGGGCCGGATCGGTCGATCTGGGCGAGCGTCATGGGGCATCGCTTCCGACGGCCGCATTCCGGTGTGGTACATCAACTCGACGATGCACCGCGGATGCGGCGGCAGGTAGGGCAGCGTGGCTTGCACCAGTTCTTCCGCCACGGGTTTGATGGGTTCGGGTTCCGGCGCTTCACTCCGACCGCGGCGCAGGCCGGCCAGCGTCCGGAGTGCTTCGAAGATTCCGACCGGGATAAGTTCTTCGGACGCCGCCCATCGGAAAACGCGCTTGATGCGGTTGGTGCGATGGTTCACCACGGACCGGCAAAGCCCCTCGTCGATCATCTTCTGCCGGACGGTTCGCAGTGCGACCGGGCCGAACGATGCGGCCGGAACGTCGGCATACAGCTCCCGGGCGGGTTTGATGCTGGCCTTCATGCCGATCAGTTCCTTCGTGGGCTTGCCGTCGGGATCGGTGTAATACTTCGCGGCGAACTCGAGGTAGGCCGCGAACACTTCGACCACAGTGATGCTTTCCGGCCGCACCGGTGACGCGATCGGCGAGAGCGCCAGTTCAGCCACGAGTCGGGAGTAGGCGTTCTTCGATTCCGGCGAACCGAATTCGCCGGGGAGCATCTGGAAATGGCGGATGCCGAGGGCATCGGACCAGACGGCGCGGGCCTGGCCGGACGAATGTTTGAGGTAGCTGGGGACGGATTTGCGGATGCGGACCACGGGCGGTTCTCCGGGGGATTGTGTGAAAGAGTTTCACAGAATCCAGCTATCGGAGTCGCGCCCGGCACCATGCCGAGGTAAGCGTTAAACGCTTCGACTTGTGGGGTTTTCGTCCAGTATGCCCGACAGGAGTTGAACCTGTAACCTTCGGCTCCGGAGGCCGACGCTCTATCCAGTTGAGCTACGGGCACGTATCGTCCGATCACTCGCAGTTCAAAGGAGACCCGAATCCCGATGAGAGTGATCGGTGCTATCGGATTTTATTCCCTTTTTGTTTATTTACAACCGATGCCCTATTGCGACGGGCACGCAAACGTAGTTCCGGAACTCAGTGGCGGTTCGCGTGGCCGTGCCGGTGCGATTGTTCCGCGGCGCGGGCCACGACCAATTGCGCCTGGTGAATCCCCTTCAACCCGCTCAATTCGGACGCGAGACTCTGCAATTCGCTGGCTCGGCCGCGCAACACGATGACCTCCAAACACATAGCGTGGTCGAGGTGCACGTGCATGCTGGAGACCACGCAATCGGCACGAGCGTGCTGCAACTCGATCATCTTGTCGGTGAGGTGTGTTTTGTGGTGGTCGTAAACGAGCGTAAGGCTGGCGGCGACATCGGCGGCATCCGCAGCCCAGGCGATCGAAGATAACTTCTCGCGAATCAACTTGCGGATGGCTTCGCTGCGCGTGGCCAGCTTACCGGCCTCGATGAACTCGTCGAACTCGGCGAGCAGATTGCTTTCCAACGACACCGAGAAGCGAACCAGATCGGACACGGCTTGCGGCTCCGGATGAATTCAACGGATTCCGAGCACCTTGTGCGTTTGCAGGCTGAGCCGCCACTTCGGGTGCGCCAGGCAGTAATCGACTGTGAGTTGCGCGTTGCGGGCGGCGTTCGGGCCGTCCATCGGCTGCAAGTAGAAATAGTCGAATGCGAGGTTCTCGAATTGCTCGGGCTCCGCGCCGGCCTGCGGATAAACCAACTTCAACTCGTTGCCGCGACGGAGTACGAATTCGGCGTCGGCTTTCGGGCTGACGCAAATCCAGTCGATGCCCGATGGCGGCAAGCGCGTGCCGTTCGTCTCAATGGCGATTTCGAAGCCGCGTTCGTGGAGGGCGGCCACGAGCGCTTCATCGAGTTGCAAGAGCGGTTCGCCGCCGGTGAAGACAACGAAGCCGCCGGCACTCTCCGTTTGGTCTTGCCACAGTGATCGGATCGCGTGGGCCAGTTGGTCGGCTCGGTCGAATGTGCCGCCGCCGAGGCCGTCGGTGCCGACAAAGTCCGTATCGCAGAAGCGGCACCGCGCGGTTGCCCGATCCTCTTCGCGGCCGGACCAGAGGTTGCACCCCGAGAAGCGGCAAAACACGGCCGCCCGCCCCGTGTGCCGTCCTTCGCCCTGTAACGTGAAGAACATTTCCTTGACGCGATACGCCATCTTGCCACTATAGAGCCTTCACAACGAATCACGAACGACGAATACCAAATGTTGATCGACAAAACGCATGGCAGCGACGCTTTTCATCTCGATACGGACGGCTATTGCATCGTTCCCGCGGTCCTGTCGGCCGAAAGAGCGGCTGATGCAATCGCGGCCTGGGGAGCGATTTGCCGCGATCGCGCCGACGATCCGGCCATTCTCAAAGGCGAAGACGGCGCGGTGTGCGGGGCGCGGAATCTGCTCCGCCTTTGGCCGGCCGTTGTCGAGCTCATCCGCGCGACGGCTTTGCAAGCGATGATGCTCGAATTGCTTGGTCCGCGCGCGGGCGTGGTTCGCGGGCTCTACTTCGATAAGCCGCCGGGGCGCGGATGGGCGCTCCCCTGGCATAAGGATTACAACATCGCCGTGCGTTCACATGCTATTGTCGGCCGCTTTCGTAAGCCGACCATCAAGGCCGGCGTGGCACATGTCGAGGCGCCCGAGGAGTTGCTGCGGCAAATGCTCACCGTGCGCTTTCATCTGGATGCGATGGATGACGACAATGGACCGCTGCGAGTAGTGCCTCGCTCCCACTTGGCGTATGAAGTCGGCGACGAAGTGCGGCCGCCGACAGTGGTACGGTGCGCCGCGGGAGATGCGCTGTTGATGAGGCCACTCTTGACGCATGCCAGTTCGCATTGCGAGGCCGGTTGCGCGCGGCATCGTCGGGTGGTGCATCTCGAGTGCGCGCCGTCGCCGGAGCTACCGGATGGCTACGAGTGGCGGGACTTCGTCGCGATTTAACTTCGGCCGCGCTCGGCTCCGCTGGCTCCGCCTCGCGGCTAATCGAAGGATCACTTGCCGCCGAGTTTCTCCATGGTCAATTCGGGCTGCCATGCGGACAAGAACGTCGGCAGCTTGGCGCGGTCGAGGCCCGGCAGGTTCGGCAACAGCCCCGCGCCCTGCAGCGGGATGTTGGCCGAGACGGCATAAATGGAATGGGCCGGATCGTTGCTGCGGCGATAGAGCACGACTTGCGGCCGCCCTGCGTTGCCCGGGCAACCGAGTGAGGCGGCCAAGGTGATTGCCGCATCCATGTCGCCGACCAGGTCGACGAGGCCGCGATCCTTGGCCTGGGTCGCCGTGAAGATGCGGCCATCGAGCGTGGTCGCTCCGTCCTTGAGATTCGGCCGATGGCGGCGAATGTCCGTCGTTAGCGTCGTCTCGAATTCGTCGGCCATCGATTGCAAGATCTGACGGTTCTCGGGGGTGAGCGCCTTGGCCGAGGTGCCGATGTCGGCCTTGTCGCCGGCCTTGATCGATTGCGGAATGATGTTGAACTGCGCCATGAGGTCTTGCAGGTTGTACAGATTGAGGATGACGCCGACGCCGCCGGTGACGCTGGCCTGTTCGGCGATCACCTGATCGGCTGCGGAGGCAAGATAGTAGGCCCCCCCGGCCGCTGTATCGAGGAGGCAAGCGACGATCGGCTTGCCGGTGCGAGCCTTGAATTTCTCGAGATCGCGGCGCATGGCCAGGCAGGCCGCAACGCCGCCGCCGTGGCTATTGATCCGCAATACGACGCCGCGAACGCACGGGTCGCCTTCAATCGCCACCAGCTTCTCGCGGAACAGGGCAACCGGGTTTTCCCCGAGCGACATTGGGCCCACGAACGGTGTGTTGAGAATCAGACCGTCCACATCCAGAATTGCGATACGGTTGGTGTTTCCATTCTCCACGACCACGGGCTTCAGCGGGCCAGCAATGGGGCTGACCGGGCAGAAATCGGTAATCCGCGTATCGATCGGACCTTCCGTGACGACATGGCTTTCCGTCCGCACGACCATGCGCGAGCAGCCGCTGCTGAACCCGATCGTGGCAGCCCCGAGAAGGAAGATTTTCCGCATGGTTCCTCGGCATTGTTGACGGGTGACGGGCACAGGCGGCAAATTGCGTCAATCACCTCTTCAGCGTATTTATCGACCAACCGCACTTGCAGGATGAGGATTCCCATTCGTTATAAGGGTCGCAATCCCCCCGACCGGCCCTCTGAGCTCATTAAACGCGGAAAAGTCTGCCCCTTCTGCCTTTCGGCAAGGTCCAAAGATGCCGTAAGTTTCTACACTACCTAAATTGCCACATTGAGGCAGATGTACGATCTTGATGGCCAGAACGGCGGATTGGCATGATCCGTGCGGTGAGCGGCGACGTGCTTGCAGCCGACCCCCGGCTGGAAAGAGGTGCTCGAGAGGAGCGCGATGGAAGCGACCGACCTGATCGTCCTGACCCCGGCCGGTTGCCTGGATCCTTCCCCAGCGATCGCGGCGTGCCGGGCCGGTGCTCGCGGTACGCTGGATTTGCAGTTCACGGACGACCTGAATCGAGCGGTTGCAGCCACCCATCGGCTTGCGGCATTCGCCGGCCCTCGCTTCGGAATCAAGCTTGGATCGAACGCCAAAGCCCGGTCACTCGCGAACCTCGAGCCGGCCTGGGTCATACTTCCCGGCACTTCCATTGGGGAGATTCCGACGCTCCGCGAAGCTGGGATCGAAGTCCTCATCGAGGCGGTCAGCCTACCCGAAGCAATCGAAGCGGCCGGTCAAGGGGCGGATGGTATCATCTTAAAGGGCCACGAATCGGGCGGACGCGTCGGCTCCGATACCGCTTTCGTGCTGATACAGAAGTGGCGGCAGTACGCCGAACGCGGCAGGGTCTCCCTGCCATTTTGGGTGCAAGGCGGGATCGGCCCGAATACCGCGGCGGCGTGTCTGGCCGCAGGAGCGCGTGGCGTCGTCCTCGATTCCCAAGTTTTCCTGGCTCGCGAGTCGCCGCTCGGCGAACCCCTCCGCAAACGCATCCCCAGCCTCGACGGCAGCGAGACGGCCATCTTCGGCGCAAAGCTCGGCGAGGCTTACCGCATTTACTCCCGGGCCGATAGTGCGGCAGCCCAGGAACTCCTTAAGGAAGAGGAGCGGCTGTTCGCCGCCGAGCTGCCGGCGGAGCAGAAGCTCGCCGCGTGGCGGAAAGCGGTGCGAAGCCGCGTCGCCATCGATCCCACCGAGGGGCTCTGGCTGCTGGGCCAAGACGTGGCCTGCGCCGCCGGTCTTGCGGCCCGCGGCACGACGGTCGCCGGCATCGTGCAACACATCTGCGATCGGGCCAACCATAATCTGGATGCCGCTCGCCGCACGCGCCACCTCGCCGCCGGTTCGCCGCTGGCCCAATCCCACGGCACTAAATACCCGATCCTGCAAGGGCCGATGACGCGGGTCAGCGATACCGCGGCCTTCGCCGACTCCGTCGCTTCCGGCGGCGCCTTGCCGTTCCTTGCGCTCGCGCTCTTGCGAAAGGCTGAGACGGAAAAGCTGCTGGCCGAGACGAAGAAGAAACTCGGCAAGAAGCCGTGGGGCGTCGGCATCCTCGGCTTCGTGCCGGCTGAGATTCGCGCCGAGCAACTCGAGGCCATCCGCCAACACAAGCCGCCGTTCGCGATCATCGCCGGCGGCCGCCCGGACCAGGCCAAGGAACTCGAAGCTCAGGGAATTCCGACGTATTTGCATGTCCCGTCGCCGGGCCTCCTGAAGATGTTCCTCAAGGATGGAGCCAAGCGGTTCGTCTTCGAAGGGCAAGAATGCGGCGGGCACGTCGGTCCGCGAGCCAGCTTCGCCCTCTGGGAAGCGATGATCGACGTGCTATACGAGCACATTGGCGGCAAACCCGCCGACGGCCTGCACGTCGTCTTCGCCGGCGGCATTCACGATTCCCTTTCGGCGACGATGGTGGCTGCGCTCAGTGCGAGCCTCGCGGAGAAAGGCGTTAAGGTCGGCCTGCTCCTCGGCACGGCCTATCTCTTTACAAAGGAAGCAGTCACCGGCGGCGCGATCACCGCCCGCTTCCAGAAAGAGGCCCTCGCCTGCGGTGAAACGCTCCTCCTGGAATCCGGCCCCGGCCACGCCATCCGCTGCATTCCCACGCCTTATGCCGAAGCCTTCGAGGACGAAAAACGCAAGCTCAAGAGCCAGGGGAAGAACCCGCTGGAAGTGGGCATCGCGTTGGAACGAATGAATCTGGGGCGTCTCCGGGTGGCCAGTAAGGGCGTCGATCGGGCCGCGTCGGTGAATGGCAACGGCAACGGCCTCGCCGCGGTTTCGGACGACGAGCAGTTTCGCCGCGGCATGTACATGATCGGCCAGGTCGCCGCCCTGCGGAATGAAGTGACGACGGTGGCGGAACTTCATGCCGAAGTCTGCCGCGAGGACAAGTTGCCGGCCGCGTCGCTCGTGGTTCAACGCGACAAGCCCGCCGACCCGCCGCCGTGCGACGTGGCCATCATCGGCCTGTCGTGCTTCTATCCGAATGCCGGCAGCCTCTGGACTTACTGGGAAAACATCCTCGCCAAGAAGAACGCGGTCGTCGAAATCCCGCCGAGCCACTGGGATTGGCGGCTCTATTACGACCCCGACCCGCGCGCCCGCGACAAGATGATCTCCAAGTGGGGCGGTTTCATGGGCGATACGCCCTTCGATCCGCTCAAGTACGGCATCACGCCCAAGAGCATTCCGAAC
>DATNBQ010000243.1:0-6587 GCA_035571955.1 Urbifossiella sp.
CAATCGCTCCACCGCGTGGTGCGGGTCATCGAGTCATCCAATTCCTCAACAACCGCGGATAAGCCGTTGCCCATTCGATCACGTGCTCCATCGGAGCAACCACCGGCGATACGGCAGAAATCACCGAAGAAGGATCCCCGCAAAGGAGCGATGCTCGATCGAACTCCACGGCGCGGAATTCGCCGCCGACGTTTCCTCGCCCTCGGAGGCGGCGTGGCTCTGCTCGGCGCAGGATACGCTGTGTTCCGTCCCCAACTGGCAAGCGCTCTTGCTCCCTATGAACGTGGTTACGCCGACACTGTGCTTCGCTATGCCGATCGATCTTACGAGCAAGCCCGGTGGACTCGCCTGAAGGAGGTGAGGGCGATCGCCGAGATGTCTCGGGTACTCGATCACGAGCGAGTTCGACTGGAGCACGTCGTTGGATGGGACGAAGGGAATTTCTGGATCGTGGCCTCGTCGCTACACAAGTGCCTGGTGGTCCGGCAGCGCGAAGGACTCTGGTCGTTCGTCGGCGAGATCGACAACGCGGCGGACGCCCAGATGCTTCGACCGCTCGATGCGGATTCTGCGTATCTTGCGAGCAGTTACGTCTTCGATGGTTCCTTGTGGAAACTGGATGCTGAAGGAATCGCTCGCCTGAAGGAACTCGATCATTCTTCAGCCCCGCATTTCCGCGGGATTGTGCACCTGGAACGCGACTTGACTTTCTTTTTTGCCAGTTACTACAGCTATTACCGGCTGGAAAACGGTACGGTTGCGACTCTCGATCCCGAACAGGAAAAGACCGCGTGGTTGCACACCCGGGACAATACGCCGCTGAAGGAATACCCGGTGACGGAACTCCAACACCCGCGAGTGGTCGCAGAGGGAAGCGCCTATGCGGTGTTCACCTCGAACTTCAAGGGCAACAAACTGGGCATCTGGGAAAACGGGCTCTGGTACGAGGTTCGAGACCTGCCCAAGAACAAGGAGGCCATCGTCGACCTATGGCTGAACCGAACCAAGGAAGGCGCGATCGTTACGCTGGTGGGCCGCAATAGCTGGGTACACCAGTCTGGCGTCGCGGGGCCTGGCGTTGATCGCACCCTCGCAGCCCCGCCCGACCAATCCAAGGGGTCGCTTATCAAAGTCTGGGGATCATCCCCAGAAAAGTTCTGGGTGATGGACGATAGCGGCACGGTTTGGGAGCAAACTCGAACGGAATCGCGGGTCGTTGTCCGTGGCCTGCGCCGCGACGATGTCTACTTCCGGGATGCCTGGGTGAGTCCCAGTGGCGTCGTCCTGGCGGTCACGGATAAGCATCTCTATCGCCTGGATTGATCATGGCAATGCCCGCCGCAACTCATCCGCCATTGCCCATGCCCTCGTCCGCCGGACTGAATATCCATCTGGTGAATCTCTGCCGGAGTGTTCGGGTCCGTCGAGAAATGCGGACGATCATGGCCGACTTGACGATGCAGATTCCCGCTGGCGCCTTCGTGGGAATTCTGGGCGCTTCGGGTTCCGGCAAGTCGAGTTTGATCCGAATGCTGGCGGGGCTGGATCGAGCCACATCCGGCGAGGTTCGCCTGGCCGCTGCACCCTGCACGGCCCAACAACTCCTCACCGATCGACGGGTCTCGTATTTGCCACAGCAACCGGTCATGCACGAAGCACTGACGCCGGTTACTTCGCTTCGGTACTCGGCACAGCTTCAAGGACTGGGGGCTTTCCAAAACCTCTCCGATCTGGTCGAGCTGGTCCTCCATCGGGTTGGACTGGAAGATCGCGCCGATGTGCCGATCGTGCGGTTGTCGGGAGGCCAAAAGAAGCGGGTGGCGCTGGCTGCGGAACTGCTCGGCAATCCGGGTTTGCTTCTGCTGGATGAAGCAACGTCGGGGCTCGACCCGGCGACGGAAGTCGAGATGATGGAACTATTCCGCTCGCTGGCCGACGAGGGACGAACCGTCGTCTGCGTCACGCACACTCCCGAGAGTTTGGGACTGTGCGACCGCGTGGTGGTGCTCGCGGAAGGTCTCTGTGTTTTCGATGGTCCTCCCATTCGCGCTCCTCAGTTTTTCGGCGTCCAGTCCCTCGGCAAGATTTACGCCTCCCTGGCTCAGCGGGCGGCCGATTCGTGGAGAAAGCAATTCCTCCGCGCCCATCCTGGCCACGATGCTCCACCCGAGCAATCCCTGGTTTCCAGCGACGAGACCCTGACGACCAGGGAACCATTCGCCAGGCAGACGGCGGTCTTGATTTCGCGCTATTTTCGCCTGCAGTTGGCGGATTTTCGAGCGATCGCACTGCAACTGCTTCAGGCACCGACAATCGCCCTCCTCATTGGCGGCAGTTTCGGCAACATTCAATCGTCTTTCGCCGAACAGCACGCGGCCGACTCGCGCCAGGTGTTGTTCGTCCTGGTCATCGCGGTTTTATGGTGTTCCGGCTCGGCCAGCGCCCGGGAAATCGTCAAGGAATTGCCCATCATCCGTCACGAGGTCCGGCATGGCCTCAATCTAAAGGCCTACCTGATTTCCAAGTTCGCGCTTCTGGGTGGTTTAGCGTTGTTCCAGGCGTTGGTTCTCGTCATGATCGTTCGGTCGATGACGCATTTAACGGGTTCCCTGAATCCACAATGTGCGGTTCTGGGTATGACGGCCCTGGCCGGAGTCGGGATCGGATTGTGGATCAGTTCGATTGCCGGCACATCGGAAAGGGCCATGACCTTGCTTCCCGTCGTCTTGATCGGACTGGCTGTTTTTTCGGGCGGCCTGGCCCGGCTCACGGGATTGACATTGTGGCTGGCGCGCGGCGCGTCGCCGGCATACTGGGCGTTCGACGGTCTCAAGGCTCCCCTCGGTTCAGGACTCCGAATGGCGACTTATCCTGGGGCGCCTGGTGTGTTCCAACCTCCGATCTTGGGGCCGGGCGGCCCCCTGGCATTGGACCTGGCCGCTCTTGCGCTTCAGACCTCTGTTCTCCTGGTCGCTGCATTCGTTATCCTTCGCTTGAAGATTCGGAGCTGAGCGTGCTTTCGATTGCTCTCCAATAGCTAAAAAAATCCGTCGTGAAGTGTGCCCAGGTTCATGGGTTCATCCGATTCCGCCCCGAGTGTTCAAGAACACCGGAGCGGAATCGGAGGAGTCTACCGACTGAGATCAACTCGGACTTCCTTCAACGCGGGCGTGGCGGCGACCGCTTGACGAATCGCCGACCGCAGTCGGGTCATGAAGGTCTTGCTCTGAAGAATCCTTGGGATCCTCCCGGCAACAGAATTCTTCAGGTCCGGCTTGATGCGGAAGGTGAGGTGGATCTCGTCGAGAACGATCAGTCGAGGCATGGATTACCTCGCGGCAAGTTTAATTCGGCAGGAAAGCGGCGATGTACAGCGCCGCCATGCCGCAGAGAAAAGCAAAAAACATCACGCTGAGCATGCTCAACCTCCCTGGGGATGACGTCCGGAAGCCGGGGAACCGAGCGCACGGGCTGTTCGCTTCATCAGCGAGTGACCGGCCGATCGTTCCTGCGATTTCTTTCTTTCATCCCCAACTGGAATCAGGTGGCGTTCAGTCGGCGGGTGGAGCGACGGAACCAGTTGCCGACCTGGGCGGCGGCGGCCGTAACGCATCCGCCGATGCCGGCCAGCGCCGCGGCGATGCCGGCCGGGGCCACATAGCCGAGGGCCGCGACGACCGCGCCGGTGCCGACCGCGACCAGCACCATCCGGCGGAGCGGCATCAGCGTCGAAAGCGTCCGGGTCGTGCCAGTGACCGCGGCCCGGGCCGCTCGATAGCGATTCGCTACGGCGAGCCGAGCGGCCTCGGCACGAGCCTTGATCCGGGACCACAGCCCAGGCTTCGACGCCGCATCCTCGACCGGGTTTGTCTCCGGCGCAGCCGCTGGCATCGGCGTCGGGGCGAGAACCTGGATCATCGCCCGCAACTCGGGGTTGGTCATGATTTCCAGAATGGCATCCTTGACTGCCGCCCGCGTTCCTTCCTTGGCGGCCTGTGCAACGGCCTGTGGAAGGCCATCGCACAAGCCGTCGATGATGCTGTCGAGGCGGTCGAGTTGCTCGGAGAGTTGCTTTCGCTGCGGACGGCCATTGGTCATGGTCGGAACGGTCGCGGTCATGATAACTCCAGGTGAGGAACGAACGGGAATGGAACGGTCAGTTGGGTTGCAGGCGGGCGGCGCCGGCGTCGAGTGCGTTGGTGACGGCGAGGAGGTCGGCGGCGGTGGTCAGCGCCGCGAGCGCGCAGCGGACGATGGCGCCGCCGGTGAGGCCGAGCACGCCGACGCCGAGCCCGAGTCCGACGGCGCCGGCGAACGTGCCGCTGCGGCCGAGCCACCAGCGGACGGCGTGCACTGCCGCGGCGATCGCAATCGGCGCCGCGGCGGCGGCCGGCGATCCCGGCGATTCCGGCGCGGCTTCCTCCACGAAATCCTCCTCGGGATCGAAATCATCGTCCCAGGCGTCGTGTTCGTGCCAGGAGCGCACCGGCGGCGGCTCACGCCCAGCCTGGCCGGCGACGAGCGTGCGGACCACGTCGCCGACGGCCCGGGCGACGAGCTGCGCCAGTTCGCCGGCCAGGGCGTCGCGAAGGCGAACCTTCAGGTCCGCCAGCGATTCGGCGAGGTCGCGCATCCTGGCGGCGACGAGAGCAGTCACTGCGCGCCTCCGCCGAGGTTGAGTTGCTTCAGCCCCGCCCACACGTTGGCGAGGACTTTCTTTTCCTTGCGGCTCGAACGCAGTGCGGCGATGAGCCGACCGAGGCGGGTGCCGACCTCGGCGACGGCGAGGCGCAGCGCCTCGGCCTCGGCCAGGGGATCGAGGCCGTCTTCGGTCAACGGCGGCGGCTCGTGCTTGCCGTTGGCCGACGTGCCGTTTGTCTCTGGCGATTTCACGGGAACGCTCCTTTCAAGAATCGGGGGCAATGCGGGTGGAACCGCGGTCGGGTTGGCGGGTGGCCGCCGTGCCGAGTCCGGCCGCGGGACGATGGAGGCGGCGTCGAGGGCGGCGACGACGAGCGTCCGGTTCGGACCCTCGAAGATCACGCTGTTCATGACCGGATGGATGCGGATGGTGCGGCAACCGAGCGCGAGGGCGCGGACCAGTACCGAGCGATCGACGGCGGTGCTCTTGCCCGGCCCGGCCACGGACGCCGGCAGCGCGTGCTCGCGCACGAGGCCGGTCGCCTCGTCGCTGCCGCGGACGACGAGATCGGCCTCCAGGTCGATCGTCACGGGTTGCCCCTCGTCCTTCGCGCCCGGCAGCGCCGGCAGAAGGCGGAGGAGTTCGGCGGCGATGGAGTCGTCCAGTCGGGCGGCGGTGCCGGTCCCCGGCTTCGGCAGAATTGACGCCACATCGGGATAGCGTCCCTCGGCATTGACGGGCAGCCACACCGACCACGGACCGCACGCCACGATTAGTTCCGTCGCCGAGTGCCCGACGCGAATCTCCGCCTCTTCGGCGAGTTCGCGGCAGCCGAAGGCAGGAATCGCCGGGACCAGGATGTCGCGTTCGAAGGGGAACGCGAAGCCGCCGAGGACGAGCGCCTGCTTGGCATCGGTGGCGATCACCTGACCGGCCTTACCGCGAATCTGCACGTGGTTGAGTACGAAGCGGCCGCTGTCGCGCGCCGCCGTCTTGCCGCATTCGTGAAGCGCTATCAGGAACTCGGGCGTAACCGGACTCATACCGACCGGCAGGTCGGGGATGGCGTGCTGCTTGCCGGGCATGAGTGCGGTGAAGAGATGCGTCTGGGGCACGCCCCGGTCGCTCCACGTCGCCGTCCCCTGCAACTTGCGATCGCAAGACAAAGTGACGACATCGGTTCCCGGTCCCTCAATCGCCGCGAACGCCGCCATCGGCACGACGAGCACGGCGTCCCTCTGATCGGTTGGTGCGGCGAATCGAAGTCCGACCGAATCGATGCGCGTCCACAGCATGAGCGTGCCGGCGCGGACGCGGCAGACCACCGGCGGCGCCGGCCCCAGCGGCCGACCGGCCAGGCACTTTCGGGCGACGGTCCGGAACTTCCGGACCACGTCGCGGGCAATCGCAATCACAATGACCTCCTGAGACGGGAAGTGAGAAGAGAATCAGCGCACGGTATCCGTTGCCGAGAACTCGGCGGCGAACAGGTTGATGGTCTGGTCGGCGATGACGGGCAGGCCGCGGAGCCAGCGAGCGAACTGGCCGACCATGAGCCCCGCGGCGATGTTTGCAGAGTAAATGGTGCTCCGGGCGGTGCAGGCGCCGGCGAACGCCTCGCCGGCGGCGAATAGCGTCGCCGAGTACGCCGCGTCGAGTGCGGGCCGGCCGCTGGCCAGCACGCGGACGACCTCGGCGTTCATGCGGCCGTCGACGAAGAACGCGACGGTCGCCCTGACCGATTCCCAGATGAGCTTGCGCGTTTCGATGGCGTCGACGCAGCAGAAGACGGCGATGTCGCGGTCGCCGGGCCAGCCGCGGACCGCAGCCTTGCGGAATCGCTCCGGATGCGTCCGCAGGGCGAGCCGGGAGAACTGCTGGCGGCAGGCGTCGGCGACGGCGGCCACCTTGGCCGTGCCGACGTCGCCTTCGCGGAAACCCTGCA
>DATNBQ010000244.1:0-11351 GCA_035571955.1 Urbifossiella sp.
AAAAGGATTACGACGGCGCCATCAAAGACTTTAGCGAAGCAATCCGGCTCGTCCCCGATGCGGGAACCTTCAGAGTCCGCGGAAGGGCGTTTCTAGCCAAGAAGCAATTCGAAAAGGCGATCGAGGATTACACCAAAGCCATCCGAATCGATCCGAAGGATGCGGCCGCGTTTTATAACCGCGGATTGGCGCGGTATGAGCGCGAATCCGAAAAAATCTTCTTCATCGAGCCGCCCGAGGCGTTCAAGGATTTTGCCGAGGCCATCAACCTTTTCACCGAAGCCATCCGGCTCGATCCGAAAGACGCCGGGGCTTTTAATGGCCGAGGTAAGGCGTGGTCGCGCCAGAAGCAATCCGACAAGGCGATCGAGGATTACACCCAGGCTATCCGCCTCGATCCCAAGGAAGTTTCCTACCTCTTGGATCGCGGCGAACTGTGGATTTCGAAGGACAACTTGGACAAGGCGATCGTGGATTTCACCGCGGCCATCCGGCTCGAGCCGAAGAACGCCGAACTCTTGGCCCTCCGAGCCAAGGCGTGGCTCGAGAAAGATAATCTCGACGAGGCGATCAAGGATTACACCGAAATCATCAGGCTCGATCCGAAAAATGCGAAAAGTTTCGGAGACCGCGCCGCCTTGTGGGCGGAGAAGAAGGACTACGACAAGGCGATCGTGGATTCGACCGAAGCGATCCGACTCGATCCGGAATTCGTGGAGGCATTCTACTTTCGGGGAGTTATCTGGACCGAGAAGAAAGAATACGACAAGGCGATCAAGGATTTCACCGAGGGCATCCGTCTCGATCCTCAAGATTCAGAATTATTCATCGAACGCGGACTCGCGTGGATCGAAAAGAAGGAATACGACAAGGCGATCGCTGATGTAACCGAAGCGATTCGACTCGAACCGAGAGACACGTCCGGGTTCAATGTTCGGGCTTCCGTGTGGACTCGGAAAAAGGAATACGAGAAGGCCTTCAAGGATTTCAACGAGTCCCTCCGAATCGCCTCCAAGGATTCGAAGGCCCTCGCGGGTCTGGCCTGGCTGTATGCGGCCTGCCCGGATGCGAAGTTCCGCGACGGCAAGAAGGCCGTGGCCAACGGGATCAAAGCTTGCGAACTGACCAAGTGGAAAGAAGCCGCCGCGCTGGATGCCTTGGCGGCGGCTTATGCCGAGTCGGGCGACTTCGAGAACGCCGTCAAATACCAGAAGCAGGCGCTCGAGGACCAAGAGCTCGTAAAGAAGGATGGCGAGAAGATGCGGATGCGGCTCAAGCTTTACGAGCAGAAGAAGCCATACCGCGAGCCGTAGACGGTCCGTCGGATCGTGCCTCAATGCGTTCGGAGGCCTTTTCGTTTTCTCGGCAGCCTGGCGAGCGGGGGGCGTCAGCCCCCTGATTCTTCCAACTCAAAACAGAATCAGGGGGCTGACGCCCCCCGCTCGCCAGCGCACTCAAGGTCATTCCCATCTCGGCTGCATTGCTTCCGGCGGAATAAAACAACTCCACGAACCGCGGCATGGGCTTTGTATCCGGCGGCAGTTGTTTTATGCTGATGGGATACGCGTGCCGCGTTTCATTCGTTCAGGAACCGAAACGCCGATGGATGGCATCAACCACGAGCTGAGCCGGAAGAGCGACCCGGCGAAATTGCTCGGTTATTTGAATTATTCGGACGGCCGGGCCGACCCCCGCTTCCAGAAGGGGCTCGCCGAGGCGCTCGGCTGGCTCATCGACAGCGGCGACGCCGCCCCGTGGGAAACGGCGACCCGCTGGCTTACCGCCGCGCTCGCCGAATTGCACGCCGCGGGCAACGCCGCCTTCCGCGACATCGCCCAGGCCAGCGCCGTCATTCCGCTCGCGCTCATCCGCGTTCCCGATGCCTATCGCATTCATCACGCCGATCTGTTGGCTCACCATTCCGACGCCACGCTGTTCGCGCCGTTCTTCCTGGCCCGCTCCTGTGAAGCTGTCCTGCGCCAGGGCGGCCCGTGGAACGAAAGCGACCGCATCGTCGGCGGCGCCGTTGCCATGCTCAACGATTACGTCGGCTATCGCCCCATCGCCATTCTCGAAACGCGGCCGAACACCGAATACTATCCGCGCGAGAAAGTCCGGCCGATCCCCGTTTATCTTCAAGGGGCCGGCGTGGCGGCCGGGCCATATGCCGATCTCATCCGTCCCGCACTGGAACTCCTCCTCCACACCGAACCGATTCTTCTCGAAGAAGCGTGCTTCGACCCCGAGAAGATGGACGAGTTGGCGTTCGACCCGCGGGCCCACGATCACTTCCACCCGATCAACAAGCGGCCCAACGTGCTCTTCGGCGAATGGGATCCGCAAACCATCGACAATCGCGGCTACTTCCGCCGCTTCGTGCTCCGGCAAATGACGCTCGACACGCTCTTGACGTGGGTCGATCCGCCGGAAGGGGCGGCCATCGGCGACCGCGGCGAGCGCCTGTTTGAAGCGGCGGCCGTGCTGGCCGGCACCGTGCTGATGGGCGCCGGCGTCAGCGGTTCCGGCCCGAACTATCACGACTCCACGGTCACGCTCTCGAAGCTGGTGCCGCGGATCGCCCGCTATCGCGACGGCTTCTATCAGAAGTTGCTCAAGGACTTGCCGGGACAGCACGGCGATCGATTGCGAAATGAAGCCGAGAAGCGAAAGCAGCCGTTCGCCGGAGTGCGGCAGTTCTTGAACCAGGCGATCGCCGGGCAACGAGCGTCGCACTTGCAAGAACGCCGCCTCGCGCAGCTATTCGCTGCGATGGGTTATCCCAGCGCCGCCCGCGAGCAAGCCAAGAAGATCCCCGCCCCGGCGGTCCGCTTCGGGACTGAAATCCGCGTCCGCCAGACCGAAGCGGACTTCTCCGCCAGCCGCGATCAGCCCGCCCACACGCTGGAGATTCTTGCCGAGGTCGAAGATTACCTCCGCCGCGGCATCGATTGCGGAGCGATCATCGATCCCTGGAACATCCTCGGCTACCAGGGACTGTTCCCGATCTTCCCCGGTCGGGAAGACACGGTGCGTGATCCGCGTGCGGAAGAGTTGATCCACATTGTCGGGCGGCAGTTCGAACTGTACGCGCGGGTGCTGGCGGCTGCCGCGGTCGCCGGCGACAGCGATTCCCGCGACAAACTCGCCGCCGCCATGAAGCAACTCGCCGAGTGGTGGGACAAGTACGCAACCCATGCGATCGTCGATATGCCGCGGATTCACGGCGGCGAGCGCACCGACGCCGCCGAGCACGTGGCCAGCGCTCTGGCCGCCTGGTCCGTTCGCGATCCGTACACGAACGACCTCGCCTTCTGGCGCCAGCAGCGCGACGGCTTCGTCAGTCCCGCGGCTTTTGCCCAGGTCATTGCCGCCCTTCTCGAACACGAGGAGTGGAAGGCCGCCATGGCTTTGCTCATGACCTGGCTTTCCGAAAGCGACATGGTGCCGCTCGACGATCCATCGGCATCGTTCGACGAACTGGCGGAACGCTGGATGAAGGAAGTGGTGGCGACCGGGATTCCCATCGCCGAGCGGGCCAATCTCGTTCGCCGCTTCTTCGAGCTGCTCGAGGTGAACGCCGAGGATCGCTGGCTTCCCCCGGAAAGCTGGCTCTTCGATGGCAGCGGCTACGAGGACGACGAGGAGGACTACGAAGAGGTCGAAGGGAACGAGTATGAATCCGCTTATGAAGGGGTGACGTTCCGCGATTCGGCGGACGACGGTGAGGAAGGTTCGGTGGCCGACGGCGGCGGCCCCGCGTCGATCGACGATTTCCCCCTTGAGGGCGAAGCGGAGCAACTCGAGGAACGTCTCAAGTTCTTCCACACGGTGGCCCGATTGTGGCGGGTCGCGGCCCGCCCCGAGATTTGGGAACGCGGCGACGCGGACGTTCACGACACGCTGGCCGGCTGGCTCCGCACCGCCCGCCGCAATCGACTTCACCTGGCCGCATTCCTCGACAACATTACCGAAATCCCGGTCCCGGAGCCGATTGGCGGGCACGAAGGGATGATCGAGTTCGACCGCCGCCGGGCCCTCAAGGGCGACTTGCTCGACCTGGGCGTGGCGACGTGCGTGGAGATGGGGCGGGCGGCACTGGCCCTGTCCGCGGTAATCGTTCACGGGGCGGAACTTCCCCCGGCCGACGCGGGAACGTCTCGGGCCGCTCGCCGCAATAAGCGCCACCATCCGGAACTGGAAGAACCGGATGAGCTCCGCGAGGCCGACGCAGAAGCGATACCCGCATGGGAACCGCTGACCATCCAGATCGAACGGGCGATCGGCAACCGCTCCGCGGGGCAAGTTCGAAAAATCCTCCCCGGCTTCGTCGCGCTCTTCCGGACCGAGCCGCTCCTTTACTGCCCGCCTTCGGACGGCGGCTCGCCCACCCAGGTGCTTCGTTCCCAGACGGCGTTACACGTCCTCGAAGACTTGCTGATTCGCTTGCCGCGGCTCGGCCTCGTCCGTGAGACATTCCACCTCACGAAGTTGGCCCGGCAAATGGAGTGGAACAGCCCGCCGTCGGGCCGCCGCGTCAGCAGTTTCGACCAACTTTTCAAGACGGCCCTGGTCGGCGTGGTCGATACGCTGCTGGCCGCGGCCGCCGACTGGCCCGACGATGCCGGCGGCGACGGCCCCCTCGCCACCATGCTCTTCAAGATTGCCGAGGACTTCCAAAAACTGTGGAACGAACATAGCCAGTCGCTGCGGCTCTCGGTGCTCGAATCGATCGCCGACGATTCGGACTGGGACGCGATCCGCGAGTTCACCACCAAGTTCGGCAGCGACCTGTTCACCGTGCCCTTCCTTGGTCTTTCGAACATGCGCGGCATCCTGGCCCGCGGCGTCGCCGAATGGCTCGATCACGAGGTGGAAAATGCCGACCCGCACAAGCGGCCCAAACTCCTCGACGCCTGGGAGGAGGGCACAGTTGACCGCATTCGCACCGTCCGCGCCGCCGAACTCGTGCTCCAGGCCCTCGTCGAACATTACGACGAATACCGCGATTACAACACGACGACCACGCAATCGGATTACGGCGAGAACATCCACATCCTGCTCGATTTCCTGCGTTTGAAGGTGAAGTACGACCGGGTGGCGTGGCGGATGCGGCCGTTCGCCCTGGCTCATGAAGTGCTGTGCCGCCGCGGTCAGGACGAACTCGCGGCCCGCTGGCGCGATTTCATCGCCAACAAGACGCGGCAAATCTCCGACAAGTTGCTCGAGGAATTGACCAAGAAAGAGAACCGCTACGCGGTGCGGTTGCGGACCGTTCGCGACCGGCTCGAGGAACGGTTCAACTTGCCGCTGGAAATCGACCGGGCGGCGGCGCAGGTCGGCCCGGCGGCGGAAGCGGTCCGCGATGGTGAAGCGGAGGACAACCCGGCGTTCGTGCGGCTGCTCGTGGCCATGTCGCCGCTTCGCGAAACGGTGAGCGGCGTCGGCCTCGAGGTGCCGATGTGGGTTCGGCGGCTCGAGGAATCGCTGCGCCGCAACCGGGAACCCGACGAGGAAGATGCCGAGTACGAGTTCGGCAGCGTCGCCGGCCTCGACTTCGCGGAACTGCAGCGGCAACTCCAAGACTGGGATAAACCGCTCGGAGAATAACTGGCGACAGGTCGCGCGCGGGTGTGCCAACTATTCTTGGTGTTTCGCCAGGTGGGTGTCGGGCATAGCCCGACCTACAAGGCGCCTCGTAGGTCGGGCTGTGCCCGACGATCTTCCTACTCCAGTAGGTCGGGCTGTGCCCGACCTACAAGGCGCCTCGTAGGTCGGGCTGTGCCCGACGATCTCCCTACTCCAGGAATCGTTTTGGTGCACCCGCGCGCTCAGTGCGCTAAGTTGCGCTACCGAAGTTGCAACGATCCGTTGGCGCAATTGTAAGCTCCCGGCTTACTCTCTAACGAGAAATGTTACAAGTCTCGATTCATCTATCCCTTAAAAAATCGCGCGACGGCAAAACTCAAAATCCCAATAATCGGCATGGCGGATGCATCGTGGGGTCTGCCGCTGTGGCTCACCCCCCTCGCACCGAGTCGACAGCTCCCACCTGGAGTTTCCCTTCCATGCTCGGATCCCGTCGCACGATGGCCTGGGCCATCGCTGTCCTCGTCTATTTGTCTCCAGCCATTGCCCGCGCAGACTCCGTCATTGATTTGACCGCCGCGGCCACGCTCGCCGTCAATTATCAAGGTGCGATTTTTGCCCAGACCAGCCTGCAACCGACTGGAACCGGCGTTTTCGACCCGTTCGTTCGCATCCAGGGGAAAGGCACGGAAGCCGGTTATAACACGGATGCTCGGCCGGTCGAGTTTCAAACCAAGGACGAGAACCACTGGACGCATTCGCTGCCGCTCAACAGCTTGAGCACCGTCGAGTTTAAAGGCACGCAGTACTACCAATTCACGCTGGACATCAACGAGCAGGGTAACACGACCGGTGCCAAGTTATCGATGGATCAATTTCAGATTTTCCTCGGCAACAGCGGCAGCTTGACCGGGTTCAACGACGGCTTCGGAAGCAACTCGGTGCTCGTTTATGATCTCGACGCCGGACCGAAGGGAAACACGGCTGTGAACCTGAATGCGGCGCTGAATCCACCCGGGAGCGGCGTTGCCGACCTGAATGTCTACGTGCCGGTGAAGGACTTTGCCGGGATCGGCAGCCAGTTCAGCTTCGTCTATCTTTATTCGTCCTTCGGCACCCCCTATGCGAGCGACGCGGGCTTCGAAGAGTGGTCCGCATTGCAGAACGTTGGAAGCACGCCGACGCCTCCGCCTCCTACCAGCGTGCCGGTTCCGGGTGGACTGGTTCTGGGGCTCATCGCGGTGGGGACGTGCTTCGGCCGCTCGTTTCGCCGGAAGCTGTTCATCGACCTCGGATCAAGGCACCGGCCTGCCTGATGAATTCACGCGGAGAATTACTTCTCCACTCAGTGCCCTTTCGCGGGCGTTTCCTTGTTCTGGCCCGGAGTCGGGTGGCTTTCCGTGGAGTCGTGGCTATCGTGCGATTCGTGCGGCAAGGTGTAGGCCGTCACGGTGAGGGCGAGCGCCACAATGGTGGATGCCAACCCCGCATACCAGAAGAGCTTCTTTTTGGTCAGCAGGGCCAGCGAGCAGAGCACGATGCCGAACTCGGCCGCGAGGTGGCCGTAATCGAGGCGGGTGGCCTGTTCGTGGGCATAATGCGAAGTCTCGATGTGGTTCTCGGCTTCCTTGCCCAGGTTGATCGCCTTCTCCTGCATCGTCGGCAACCGCTTCTTGTACTTCTTGTGTTGATCGTCGGCCTTGGCGGTGTACGTTTTGAACCCCTCGGCATACTTGGGCTCCGCCTTGGCGACTTCCTTTAGCACGCCGCTGGCGAATTCGTAGCCGTGGTCGCGGATGTTGACGGCCTGGTATTCGCCCCAGGCATCCGTCGCCTTGGTGTGCTCGATATTGGCCTGGGTAGTGAGTTGCAGCACTTCGTTGTGCTTGCGGTGGCCGAGCATGCTGATGCCGGCCAGCACCGCGGCGACAATGGCGACGCTGACCGCGACGCGCTTGTCGAACGGATCGTGAGCCGCATGCTCGGCGTGTTCGGCGTGCTCGATGTGCTCGTGGGCGTTAGACATGGCGCGTTCTTCCGCGAGTTCTGAGATGATCTTCCGATCAAGCTAGCGGCGGATGGCAGTTTCGGCGAGCGGAGGAGGAAGGCATTTCCAACACGAACGGAGCAAAACACTCCGGGAAAGGCGATTCATGGGTGGCACCGGCTTCCAGCCGGTGCGAGCTAAGACACACCGGCTGGAAGCCGATGCCACCTAGAACATCAAACGAAAAAACCCATCCGCCGGGGGGAGGCGGATGGGTTTGCGAGCGGGACCGAAGGTCAGTCCTCTCGCTTGGCGTCGGCGATACTCTTGATCTTTTCGCCGAGCAGGGCCACGTCGAACGGCTTCTTGAAGACATCGTTGAAGCCGTGGTTCGAGAGTTGCTCGGGGGCGGCTTCGTCTTCGCTGGCCAGTCCGACGATCAGCGTGCCGGTGTGGGTGTCGTCGGCCCGGAGGCGGGCGACGATCTGAATCGATTCGGCGCGGCCGAGGCCGAGATCGATGATGATGGTGTCGGGCTGGAAGTTCCCGGCCAGCATGCCGGCCTCGAAGCCGCTGTTGGCGTACTGGAACTTGTAGTCCTCGTCTTCGGGAAGGATCTCCTTGATCCGGTCGTTGAACAGCTTTTCGGTGCCGATGAGGAGCACCTTGTGCCATTCTTCCTCTTCGAGTTCGCCGAGGGGCATGCCGTGTTCCTTGAGGAACCGGATGAGTTGTTCGCGGGGGATCCGTCGATCCTGGGAGCCGGGGATGCGGTAACCCTTGAGGCGCCCGGAATCGAACCACTTCGAGACCGTGCGGGGGGCGACCTTACAAATCTTGGCGACCTGGCCGGTGGTGAAAACCTTTTTCATTGCGAGGCACTCCGTTTGAACTCGCTCGACCCCGCTGTCGCCGCGGCTGTTGCCGGCCATCCGTGGCGAGTGGCGCGTGTCGGGCCCCGGTCGGCGCCCCCGGGGCTTGGGGGCAGAGCCGGTCGTCGCGGCAGCCGCGCCGGGGCCAGGCTCGTGGGGGGACGCCCAACGCTGCTCAGCACCCCGATCGAACTTGCCGCGCCGGCCGCCGGCAGCGAATCGCGGGCCGTTCTCCCGCGATTCGCCGACAACGACTCCGACGCTACTTGTTTCGACCAGTTCAACCCCTTAACTTTGCAAAACCCGCGAAACTAGGGGCTTGGCAATCGTTCGGGGTCGCCGTGGGGCTTTGGGCGGTTGGGGCGGACTTGCTGCCGGAAACCGACCGCCGGCTCCCCGACTCGCGTCCGCGCTGTCAGTCCCAGTAATCGTGTCGAATGGATGTGAATCTTCGGTGTTACGTCATTCCGGGGACGTGCCTTCCGTGGCAGGAGGACGGGTGAATCCGGTTGGTCCGGTTCTACCGCCTCGGCATCCCATCATAGGGGCCTCGGCAAGGGGTCGAACGACGTTTCGGATTCGCCGCGAGGCGGTGTTCAAGCCTCGATTAGCCGCGAGGCGGAGCTGAGCGCTCACCGCTTTGGCTCAGAGGAGCCAGCAGTGCCGATAGAACGTCTCAGCATATATCACCCATTGCTCCAGCGATTGCGGCGGTTCGATCGCGAACTGGCCCGGCAATTCCCCAAGGCCATGTTCCCAGGGATCTGGGCCGTGGGGTTGCGGCTGGATAAGAAACTCGGCCGGACTCGATACGCGCTCGACACGCCCCTCAATTGCCGGAGCTTCGCCGACACGGGTGGCGACGGGGTCCACTTCAGCCTTGTCGTTCAGGATGGCAAGATTCGCGAGAGTTCCTTGGTCGTCATGACGGTACCCTGTGCCGCGGCCAATATCGTCGTCGGTGAGAATTTGTTCGACTTCCTTTGCCTTGGGATAAGCCGCGGCTATTCGGCTTTGGACCAATTGGCCTATGAACCGAAGATCGCAATCGATGCATTTACGAACCCGAAGTGGCGGCCGACGAAGCCGTGGCAGGAATCGGTGGGACTCAATCCGGGAAAGCATGAACTCCGAATCCTGCGCATTCTCAGGAGCGAGTTCGGATTGCAGCCGTGGCCGAGCAAATCTCGTTTGGCGATTCTGCAAAAACGGTATGCTGGCGCTCTCGAAATGCCAGGTTACTGACAGTCAGATAAGCAATGACAGAGAGCCAACCAGCCCCACGCCTCTCCCCGCTGGGGAGAGGCCGCAATCTCGCGCCAGCGAGATTGCGGGTGAGGGGTCTTTTTACACAGATTCAACCCCTCACCCGGTTTGCTCGCTGCGCTCGCAAACCACCCTCTCCCCGTCGGGGAGAGGGTCAGAAAAGCTGGCTGGCTCAATGCAATTACTTACCAGACCGTCAGTAGCCGCGAGGCGGAGCCGAGCGCTCGGGCTCGCCCGTGACGACGAGGTTGTCGCGGTGGACGATCTCCTCGTACGGCAGCGCCGCCTTGCGGCCGCGGATGCGGCGGGCGTCCTCCGCGGAATAGTTGCTCAGGCCGCGGGCCACCTCGCGCCCCGATTCGTCGCAAATCGAAACCACGTCCCCTTTGCCGAACTCGCCGTCGATCCGCTGGACGCCGACGGGCAACAGGCTCTTCCCCTGTTCGACGACGGCCCGGCACGCCCCGGCATCGATCGCCAGTGTTCCCTTGGGGCGGGCCGTGAAGCCGACCCAGCGCTTCCAGGCCGGCACGTCGTCGCCGTGCGGCAAGAAGAGCGTGCCGACCGGTTCGGCCGCGAAGATGCGATCGAGGATGCCGTCGACGCCGCCGTTGGCCATGATGACGGCTTCACCGGCGGCCGTGGCCAGCCGCGCCGCCTTCAGCTTGCTCGTCATTCCGCCGGTGCCGAGATCGCTCTTGCTCGCCCCCGCCATTCCCGTAATGGATGCATCGATATTGGGAACGGTGGCGAGCAACTGGGCGGCGGGGTCGGCGCGCGGGTCGCCGGAGTAAAGGCCATCCACATTCGTGAGCAAGACGAGCAGCGGGGCGCGGAGAAGATTCGTCACCATCGCCGCCAGATGATCGTTGTCGCCGAACTTGATCTCGGCCACCGAGACCGTGTCGTTCTCATTGATGATCGGCAGGACGCTGTATTCGAAGAGGGTGCGGATGGTATTGCGGGCATTGAGGTAGCGGACGCGGTTGTCGAAGTCGCCGGCGGTGAGCAGGATTTGCGCGGTGTGGACGCCGTGCGGGGCGAGGCTTTCCTGATAAAGCTGCATCAGGGCCGTTTGGCCGACGGCGGCACAGGCCTGGAGGTGCGGCAGGTCGGCGGGGCGTTTGCCGAGGCCCAACTTGCCGACGCCCGCCCCGATGGCCCCGGAACTGACGAGAACGACCTTCCGCCCCGCCGAACGGATGCGGTGCAACTGGTCCGCCAGCGATTGAATCCGCCGCCGATCCAACTCGCCGGCCGCATCGGCGAGCACATTGGTCCCCACCTTGATGACCACGGTATCGGCCCGGGCCACGATCGCTTCTCGCACCGCATCGGCCATGTCGTCTCCCGCAGATTTCATCTCGTCGCACTGGTCTCAGGCGCCATCAGTGGGCCTTCCTCCACATCGAGTCCGCGATAAATCTCGGCGAGTGGAATCTTCACTGGGATCGTTGCCAGTGCGAACTCGCTCGTTGGCTCATCGAATGTCGTCAACACCCATGTCTCGTCGGGCTGGCGGGCGAACCGCTCGATGCACATTCGATCCTGGCTGATCAGAATGTACTCCATCACCGATGCGAGTTTTTGGAAGTGGCGAAACTTGGTGCCGCGATCGTATCGCTCCGTCGATTCCGAAA
>DATNBQ010000245.1:0-24581 GCA_035571955.1 Urbifossiella sp.
GCCGGGCCAGCGGAAATCGCCGCCAGCCGCGGGTTCGGATGACGAATCTCGTGCGGCAAATGGTGAATCGCGATCGGCGAACCGCCCGAGACGATCCAGGCGTATTCCATCGCGTTGGCCAGTTCCCGCACGTTCCCCTTCCAGTCGTGATCGAGCATCACCTGCAAGGCTTCGGGCGTCAGCAAGTCGGCAACCACGTCGAGCGGCCGTTTCGCTGCCCGCGCGAGGAGATGCCGAGCCAGGTCCGGGATGTCCGGCTTGCGATCCCGGAGTGGCGGCAGGTGCACGTGGAACATGTTCAAGCGGTACAGCAGATCCTCGCGAAAATTCCCCTCGGCGATCATCTGCTTTAAATCGCGATGCGTGGCGCAAATCACGCGAACGTCGACGGTGATCGGCGTGCTTTCGCCGAGCCGCTGGATTTCGCCGCTTTCCAGGAAGCGGAGCAACTTGACCTGGATGTTCTTGTCGAGTTCACCGAGTTCATCGAGGAAGACGGTGCCGCCATTGGCAACTTCGAAGAAGCCCTTGTGGTCGCGATCGGCCCCGGTGAAGGCGCCTTTCTTGTGGCCGAATAGCTGGCTCTCGGCGAGGTTCTGATTCAAGGCCCCGCAGTTCACGGGAACGAATGGCATGTCGGCCCGCTTGCTGCGCAGGTAGATCGCCCGAGCGACGAGTTCCTTCCCCGTGCCGGTTTCGCCGGTGATGAGCACGCGGCCATCGGTTGGCCCAATCCGCTCGATGAACTGCTGCACGGGGAGCATGGCGGGGCTCGCCCCGACCATCGATCCCGGGCCCTCGGCGGCCTGAACTCGCGTTTCGAGCGCCGCCGTCTTGTGCTTCAGCTTCCGCTTCTCCTGAATCCGCAGCAGCAATGCTTCGATGTCGGCGAGTTTGCACGGCTTGGTGAGGTAGTCGAACGCTCCGAGGCGCAGCGCTTCTACCGCGGTCTCGGTGCTGCCGTAACCGGTCATGATTACGGCTTCGGTGTCCGGCGACGCCTGTTTCAAGGCCGCCAGCACGTGCAACCCGGCCCGATCGTGCTCCATTCGCAAATCGAGAATGGCCGCGTCGAACGTCGCCTTCTTGATGACCTCGATGGCGGTTCGGCTATCGGGGCAGACGGTGATCTCGTGGCCGAGCCGGGGCAGCTCGGTCTTCATGAACTCGCGCAGGTGCTGCTCGTCGTCCACGAACAGAATGCGAAGCCGATTGTGTGCCGCGGTCGTAGAACCCACGTCGTCCATCCTCCATCGCCTACCCGCTCGTATCGTCTCAGTCCAATTGAGGCAAGTTCAATCCTGGGCGCGCCCCGCGCTCCCCTCCGCAGACTCCGCGTCGGGGCTAATGCTAGCCACGAAAGCAATCCCATCACCGGAAGCCCATCTTCCACCTCCCCCCTTGTGGGGGAGGTCGACGAAGGTTGTCTCGCAGAGACGACATTCGGCGGGTGGGGGGCGTTTGTAGCAGATCAGCCCCCCACCCGCCGACTCGTCGGCGACCTCCCCCACAAGGGGGGAGGTTGTAGGTGGCTGCTCTCGTGTCGTTACATCCCTCACTGCCAATAACCATCCAAAGCACGTCGGTTTACGCCGCCATCTTGCCGGGGAACGGCAGGATCGCTTCCGGTTCCGGTTTGTCGTCCGGCGGCGCGGTCGCTTCCAACATCGGAATTCGCACGGTGAACGTGCTCCCATGGCCGGGGCCGGGGCTCGCCGCCTCGATCTGCCCGCCGTGCTGATCCACGATCTGGTGGCTGATGAACAGCCCGAGACCGGTCCCCTTGCCGGTGCGGCTTCGTGTGAAGAACGGTTCGAAGATGTTCTGCAACACGTCCGCCGCCATCCCGCAACCGCTATCCGCGAAGGCCATTTCCGCGAAGCCGTCCTTCGAGCGCAACTGGATCGTCAAGCTGCCGTTCTCGTCCAAGCTGTCGATGGCGTTGACCACCAGATTGAGAATCACGCTCTTCAAATCCTGGGCATTCACCGGGGCGACGATGTAGCTTTCCGGATTGAAGTTGACGGTTTTGCCGCGGCAATTGGGTAGGTGGCGGGCCACTTCGAGCACGCCGCGAATGAGCCCCGCTAGATCGGTCGATTCGCGCTTGCGTTCCCCGGAGCGGCTGAAGTCGAGCAGTTTCTGCGTGATGTCCTTGCAGCGGAGCGCTTCCTGCTGAATCATCTTCAAGTAGCGCGTGAGCACCTCGGCGTCGGCGGGGGCAGGGATCTGATCGAGCACTTCCACGAGGCGGCGTTCGAGCGCCTCGGCACAAAAGAGAATGCTGGCGAGGGGGTTGTTGATTTCGTGGGCGACGCCAGCGGCGAGAAACCCGACCGAGACCATCCGTTCGCTGCGGACCAGTTGCCGCGACCGCTCGTTCACCTGGCGGGCCAGGTCGGTGTAAATGGTGCCGAGGCGGGCGGTCATCGCGTTGAATTCGTCGGCGAGTTCCTCGAGTTCGTCGCGGGAATTCAGGCGAATCGGGTGGCCGAAGTCGCCGGCGAGAACGCGCTGCACGCCGCCTTGCAGCTCCTTGATCGGCGCGTAAATCCATTCGCGGAAGTAGTACAGCAAGGTCAATACGATCGCGAGCATCTGCACCGTCGCGGCGACGACGATCCACATGCTTTGCCGCAGGATGGCGTTCGAATGATGGTTGCCTTCCTTGATGTCTTCGATCACGGTGTAGGTGAGTTGCTGGCCGATGCGGCGAGCTTCTTCATAAGCGGCCCTCACGTCCGGGTCGTCGCGGAGCGGTCGGTTGGCGGATTCGCCGCCTTTCACGCGGGCGGCGTTCAGCGACAGGGTGAACTTCTGCAACGCGGCCTCGAGCTGGTCGAGCAGCTTGTTCTCCTGGAAGCCGCCGTCGGGGTCGAGCCCGCCCTCGACGGTGTTCGCCAATTCCTGGCGGTAAATCGCCGCGACGAACCGCACGTCGCTCACCATCTTGGCGAGGTCGCGGTATTCCGAGTTCACGTCGGCGGAAGTCGATTTCGGAGAATCGGCGAGCGGCAAGTTGAGGATGGCGACTTGTTTCAGTTCGTAGAGCTTGGCTTCGGAGGTGTGAATGGAGTTCAAGTAGGCGCGATATCCGTACACGGTGCCGCCGAGCAAGAGGCCGACGCTGCCGACCACGAGGGCCAGGCCGAGCATCAGTTTGTGCCGTAAGCGGCGGCGGCGGGCCACGGAGCAACCTCCTGTTGCCGTGCATCCGGGAATGGAGCCGCGGGAATGTACCAGGTGCGTTCTTACAACATAAGGGCAATTTTTTCCGGGGCCGCAGGGAGCGATTACAAGCCCCCGCGTTGCCTTGGTGGCACAGGCATTCCTGCCTGTGCCGTTAAGCTTGCACAGGCAAGAATGCCTGTGCCACCGAAGGTTCTATTCCCGTATCATGACCCTCGGCGAGCCGCCGCGCGCTCGCTGTCCGATCGCAGTCAGGGGAAGCCGTGCAGCGCATTCACGCGACCACTATTCTTGCCGTCCGCACATCGAACGGCGCTGCCATCGGCGGCGACGGCCAGGTTACGCTCGGCAACATCGTCATGAAGAACGACGCGAAGAAGGTTCGCAAACTCTACGACGGCAAGGTGCTGGCTGGGTTCGCCGGCGCCGCCGCGGATGCCTTCTCGCTGCTCGAACGCTTCGAAACAAAACTCCGCGATCATCAGGGTTCGGTGCCGAAGGCCGCCACGGAACTGGCCAAGGAATGGCGCACCGACCGCGTGCTTCGCCGCCTCGAAGCCATGTTGATCGTGCTCGATCGCGAGAACCTGCTGTTGCTCAGCGGCACCGGCGACGTGATTCAACCGGCGGACAACGTGCTGGCGATCGGCTCCGGCGGACCCTATGCTCTGGCCGCCGCCCGCGCCCTCATGGCCCACACCGATATGAAGCCGGCCGAAGTCGTTCGCCGCGGCCTTGAAATTGCCGGCGATATCTGCATTTACACCAACCGCCAGATCGAAGTGACCGAACTCGCATGAATTCCTGATGGATTAGCCGCGACCCGGAGTCCGCGGAGGGGAGCGCGGTTCAGCGCAAAGGAACGATATGGATCTTACGCCGCGTCAGATTGTTGCCGAGTTGGATAAGTACATCGTCGGACAAGATGCCGCCAAGCGGTCGGTGGCCGTGGCGATCCGCAATCGATGGCGCCGCCAGCAGCTTCCCGAGGAACTCCGCAAGGATGTGACGCCGAAGAACATCATCCTCATCGGGCCGACGGGTGTCGGCAAAACCGAGATCGCCCGCCGCTTGGCTCACCTCGTCGGGGCGCCGTTTATCAAGGTCGAAGCCACCAAGTTCACCGAAGTGGGGTACGTCGGCCGCGATGTCGAAAGCATCATCCGCGACCTTACCGAAGCGGCCATCGGCCTCGTGAAAATGGAGATGCGTCAACAGGTCGTGGATAAGGCCAAGGAACGCGTCACCGAGCGGCTCCTGGATTTGCTGGTGCCGCCGGCGCCGCGTTCCACCACTTGGGAGCCGGAGGTCGATGCCGGCAATGGCGAGGACGCCGAGGAGAAGCAAAAGGAGAAAGAGAAGGAAAACGAAGAGCAGGAGAAGCGCAACCGCACCCGCGAGAAGTTCCGCGCCAAGCTCGAGGCCGGCGAACTCGAAGATCGCACCGTCGAACTCAACGTCGAACAGAAAACCGTCCCCGTGCAAATCTTCTCCAACATGGGCATGGAGAACATGGACGTGGACCTGCAGAGCATGTTCGATCGGATCATGCCGAAGTCGAACGCGCCGCGGCAGATCACCATCCGCGAGGCCCGCAAACTGCTCACCGAGCAGGAGACCGAAGCGCTCATCGACCGCGCCACCGTCACCGAAAAGGCCATATTCAAGGTGGAAAACAGCGGGATCGTGTTTCTCGACGAGATCGACAAGGTGTGCGGTCCATCGTCGGGGCATGGGCCGGACGTATCGCGGCAAGGCGTGCAGCGCGATCTCTTGCCCGTCGTCGAAGGAACGACCGTGAACACCAAGCACGGCCCGGTCAAGACGGACCACATCCTGTTCATCGCCGCCGGGGCGTTTCACGTTTCCAAGCCCGCGGATCTAATGCCGGAGCTGCAGGGCCGCTTCCCGATTCGCGTCGAACTCACCGACCTGACCCGCGACGATTTCCTGCGTGTGCTTACCGAACCGAAGCACGCCTTGACGAAGCAGTATGCCGAGCTCTTGAAGACCGAAGGAGTCGATCTGTCGTTCACGCCGGACGGCATTGAGGTGCTGGCGGACATCGCCTTCGAGGTGAACCGGTCGACGCAGAACATCGGCGCTCGCCGCTTGCACACCATCCTGGAAAAGGTCGTGGAGGAAGTGAGCTTCGAAGGGCCGGATCTGGCGAACAAGTCGGTTCAAGTGAACGGCAAGTTCGTCCGCGAGAAGCTCGGCCCGATCGTGGCGTCCGAGGATTTGAGCAAGTTCATTCTGTAAAGCGGTGGATGTCACCTGAGTCAGATTCTTGGAGCTGAAGAACGTCGGGCACAGCCCGACCTACAAAACACGCTTGTAGCTGAAGAACGTCGGGCACAGCCCGACCTACAAAACACGCTTGTAGGTCGGGCTGTGCCCGACGCCAACTTGAGAGGCCTCCAAGAATCATCGGGGCACCCGGCCCTCGTTACCCGCACAGCCGCGCTTTGCCGCGCTCCGCTCACTTCCGTAAAACATTTCTCGATCCGCCGTTTCCATGCGCGGCGCTTTTCCCCCACACTCCAGGCACCAATGAGCACGAAGCACGTTTACTTCTTCGGCGGCAGCACGGCTGACGGCGACGGCAAAATGAAAGAACTCCTCGGCGGCAAAGGCGCCAACCTCGCCGAGATGTGCAAGATCGGCATTCCGGTGCCCCCCGGATTCACCATCACCACCGAGGTCTGCGCCGCCTACCTCGAAGCCGGCAACAAGATTCCCGAGGCCGCCATCCCCCAGATCGAAGAGACCTTGAAGAAGGTCGAGGCCGCGTTCGGCAAGAAGTTCGGCGACCCCACCGACCCGCTGCTCGTCTCGGTGCGCTCCGGCGCCGCTCTGTCAATGCCCGGCATGATGAACACCATTCTCAACCTCGGCCTGACGGATGCCAGTGTCGAAGGGCTCGCCAAGAAGACCGGCAACCCGCGCTTCGCCTACGACAGCTATCGCCGCCTCATCGATATGTTCGGCTCGACCGCCATGGGCTGCGAACACAAGGACTTCGAGCACGAAATCCACTCGCTCAAGGAAGCGAAGAAGGCAAAGCTCGATACCGATTTGACCGCGGACGATCTCAAGGAACTCGTCAAGCGCTACAAGGCCGTTTACAAGAAGCACGTCAAGGAAGACTTCCCGCAGGAGCCCAAGAAGCAGTTGATGCTCGCCATCAACGCCGTGTTCAACTCGTGGAACGGCGACAAGGCGATCGAATATCGCCGCATCGAACGGATTACCGGTCTCAAGGGAACTGCGGTGAACGTCCAGGCCATGGTGTTCGGCAACATGGGCGATTCCTCCGGCACCGGCGTCGCCTTCACCCGCGACCCCAATACCGGCGAGAACATCTTTTACGGCGATTACCTGATCAACGCTCAGGGCGAAGACGTGGTGGCCGGCATCCGCACGCCGGAACCGATCGCCCGCCTGAAGCAGGACATGCCCAAGGTTTACGAGCAACTCGTCGCCATCCGCGAGAAGCTCGAGAAGCACTACAAGGAAATGCAGGACATCGAGTTCACGGTGCAGGACGGCACGCTGTACATGCTGCAAACGCGGAGCGGCAAGCGGACCGGCACCGCCGCCGTACGTATCGCCGTCGAGATGGTGAAGGAGAAACTGATCGATGAAACGACGGCAGTGAAGCGAGTCGCTCCGGATTCGCTGAATCACCTGCTGCTGCCTCAGCTCGATCCGAAGGCGAAGGTGAAGCCGGCGGCCCAGGGCATCGCGGCCAGCCCGGGCGCGGCCTTCGGCATGGTCGTTCTCTCCGCCGAGGCCGCCGTCGAACACGCCGCCAAGCATCCGAAGGATCCGATCCTGCTCGTTCGCAAGGAAACGAGCCCGGAGGACGTGGCCGGAATGCACCTGGCCCGCGGCATCCTCACCAGCACCGGCGGCAAGGCGAGCCACGCGGCCGTCGTCGCCCGCGGTTGGGGCAAGCCCTGCATCGTCGGTTGCGAGGCCGTCAAGATCGACGAGGCCAAGGGAACCGTCAGCGTCGCCGGGCAGACGGTGAAAGCCGGCGACTTCCTCACCATCAACGGCACCACCGGCGACGTGATGATCGGCAAGGTACCCACCGTCGCCCCGACCATGACCGGCGACTTTTCCACCTTCATGGCCTGGGCGGACAAGGGGCGCAAGCTCAAGATTCGCACGAATGCCGACACCCCGGCCGATGCCGCCAAGGCCCGCGAGTTCGGCGCCGAAGGGATCGGCCTGTGCCGCACCGAGCACATGTTCTTCGGCGACGACCGCATCACCGCGATGCGCGAGATGATCCTCGCCGAGACCAAGGAGGCCCGCGGCAAGGCGCTCGCCAAACTGCTGCCGTTCCAGAAGGCGGACTTCGTCGGCATCTTCGAAGCGATGGATGGTTTCCCCGTGACCATCCGCCTGCTCGATCCGCCGCTGCACGAGTTCCTGCCGCACGATGCCAAGGGCCAGGAGGAAGTGGCCAAGGGGCTCGGCATCTCGGCGGCGAAAGTGAAAGAACGCGTGGAAGAACTCCACGAGTTCAACCCGATGATGGGCTTTCGCGGCTGCCGTTTGCCGATCGTCTATCCCGAGATCGGCGACATGCAGGTGCGGGCGATCATCGAGGCCGCCATCGAGGTGAAGAAGAAGGGCAAGATCGTGCTTCCCGAGATCATGATTCCGCTCGTCGGCGTGGTCGAGGAACTGGCGATCGTGAAGACGCGGGCCATCGCCGTGGCCGAGGAATGCTTCAAGAAAGCCGGCGTGAAGGTGGAGTATCAGATCGGTACGATGATTGAACTTCCCCGCGCGGCGCTCACGGCCGACCGCATCGCGGAGGAAGCGGAGTTCTTCTCGTTCGGCACGAATGATCTCACCCAGATGACGTTCGGCTTCAGCCGCGACGATATCAAGGGGTTCATGCCGACATACTTGAAGGAGAAGATTCTGCCGGTCGATCCGTTCCAGTCGATCGACGAGAACGGCGTCGGGCAGTTGATCGACCTGGGGATTCAGAAGGGGCGGGCGAGCCGCACGGCCAAGCACTCTCAGCACTTGAAGGTCGGCATCTGCGGCGAACACGGCGGCGACCCGGACAGCGTGGCGTTTTGCCACAAGGTCGGCATGGATTACGTGAGTTGCTCGCCGTTCCGCGTGCCGATCGCCCGGCTGGCCGCTGCCCAGGCCGCTCTGGGGGAAACCAAGCGGGATAAGTGAAAGGTTCCAGGTAGTAGCATGCCGACCGCCTCGCCGCTGACGCGCCCGGCGGCGATCGATCGACACGACCCCGATCCCGGCGAAACCGAAGCAATCACCACGCCGATGGCAGGATGCATGGCAGAGCCTAAGCGAGCGGGATAGCTTTCACGCGTCGCGCTGGACGACGACCAGGGTGCGGTCGTCGGCGGAAGGGATGCCCGCGGTGAAGTCGTCCCAGGATGCCAGGATCGCCTTGAGAATGTCATCGGCGGACGACGGTTCGGCGGCGAGAATGGCATCGATGCGGCCTGTTCCGAACACTTCCCCTTCGCCGCTTACTGCTTCGATCACGCCATCGGTGAAGAAGGCGACGCGGTCGCCGGGGCATAAGGGAATCGCCTGCTCGGGATAGACTTCGTCCGGCTTGATTCCGAGCGGCAAGCGCTGGGCGCGATTGAGCACGGCGAGGCTTCCCTCGCGGCGGCGCAACCGCGGCGGCGTGTGCCCCGCGCTCGCATAAGTGAGCGTGCCGCGGGCCGGGTCGAAGACGGCATAAAACGCGGTGACGAAGCTGCCGGTCGGCCGCGTGTAGCGGCGGGCCAGGTGCGCGTTCAAGTGCGTGAGCAGTTCGCCGGGCCGAACCGGGTGCGGCAAGGTGTGCGTGATCGCGTGCGTCATGGCCATGAGCACGGCGGCTGGGGCGCCGTGGCCGCTGGCGTCGGCAATCAGCACGCCGAGCTGCCCGCCGGGCAGGCTGAAGAAATCATAATAGTCGCCGCCGGCCCGCTTCGCCGGCTGCAAGTGGACCGCGACATCGAGCCCCGGCAATTGCGGCACGCCAGTCGGCAACAGGGCCTTCTGAATGTCCGCCACTGTTCGCAGTTCGAAGTCGAGCGATTCATATGCTTCGCGCACCGCCTTGGAAAGGATGAGCGTTTGCGTGGCCCGCGCGAACAGATTGCTCAGCATCACCAGATCGGGAATGCGATCGCGGGGAAAAGCGGAGGCATCCTCGCGGCCGAGGACGATGGCGTTGACCGCGGCTCCGAGTTCGAACTGCGGGATTGCCAACAGCGATTGCTGCCCGGCCAGGTATTCCCCCGCCGGATCGTCCGGATCGATTTCCAGATGATCGATGACTTGCGGTTCGTCGGAATAGAGCAACTCGGCAAGCAGGCCGCCGGAGTAAACGGGCAGTCGGTGCGATTCCTTCCAGGGGTCGATCGATTCTTTCCACAGCGTGCAACGGGTGACGCGATATTCGGGGTAATGGAGGCCGCGCCGCGAGATGGTCAGCCGTCGCGTGACCGGGAAGAGTTCGTCCATTCGGCGGGCGAACAGTTGGTACATCTCGTGGGGGTCGGAGGAGCGGCTCAGTTCGCGCATGAGTTCGACGCTCGCCGTCAGCCGACTGCGCGAGTTGCGGGGGCCGCTATTGAAGAAGTCCGAAGTAGCCGGCATTGCCGCCTCCGCGGCTGGGCCCCGAAGGGCCGGACAGGCGGCCTTTAGTAGAACCGGAATCCGAGCGCGATGCAAGGAAATGGCGCGGGAAAAAACGGAACAGTTACAATAGCCTGCCCCGAGGAAGCACTGTGTTCCGCATGTTCGTCATTGCCGCTCTGGCTCGGACCTATCCGCGCGTTGCCTGGCTCTTCCGCTCGCGCAGCTGGATGATCCAGGAAACGCTGCTGCCGATCCTTTCCGTCTCGGCGTTCGCTTACTCTTACCGGGCAATGGGTGCTCCGCCCGAGTTCAGCGGGTTGCTCGTTCTCGGCGCCGCCATGTCCACCTTCTGGCTCAACGTCCTCTGGGGCATGGGAGCGACCGTTTACTGGGAACGCGACTCCGGCAACCTCGAACTGTACATCATGTCGCCGGCCCCGCTCATGGGCATCCTCACCGGCATGGCCCTCGGCGGCATGACCACGACCGTCGTCCGCGCCACCGTCATTACGGTCACCGGCGTCCTGGTGTTCGACATCCCGCTGCACCCGTCGAGTTGGTGGCTTCTCGTCGGCGTATTCCTGCTGACGCTGGCGGCGCTCTACGGCCTCGGGATGATGTTCGCCTCGCTCTTCCTGCGCTGGGGCCGCGAGGCGTGGCACATGGTGAACCTGCTGCAAGAGCCGATCTACCTGATGAGCGGCACCAACTTTCCGCTCGCCCCGATCCTCGACCGGCTCGGCATCCGCGCCCTGGCCGTGGTCCTTTCGGCCCTTCCCTTGGCGACCGGCATGGACGCGATGCGGCAGGTGCTCTTCCACACGCCGGGGCTCTTCGATGTTTGGTGGGAAGTCGCTGTTCTGGCGGCGATGGCGGTGCTGTTCCTCATCGGCGCCCGTCGGTTGCTCCGCACGCTGGAACGCCGCGCCCGCGAAGAGGGGAAACTCACGATCCGCTGGCAGTGACGGAAAGATGCGTGGATTCGCTACCGACGTCTCCTCAAGCTGCCGGCGGGTGCCAACGATTCTTGGAGGCGCAGTAAGTGGATGTCGGGCACAGCCCGACCTACGAGGCGCCTCGTAGGTCGGGCTGTGCCCGACACCCACCTACCGAAATACCAAGAATCGTTGGCACCCAGCTGGCAGTGACGGAAAGATGCGTCGATTCGCTACCGACGTCTCCTCAAGCTGCCGACGGGGTGCCAACGATTCTTGGAGGCGCAGTAAGTGGATGTCGGGCACAGCCCGACCTACGAGGCGCCTCGTAGGTCGGGCTGTGCCCGACACCCACCTACCGAAATACCAAGAATCGTTGGCCCGGCTGTGCGAGATTGCATCGATTTCCTCTGAATCGTACGATGAACTCATCCCAGCAACCGGTGAAAACGCATGAGTCGTGAAGCGCCGCAAGCCCACCCGTTGGAACGGGTGGGCTTACCTGATTCCAACGCTTTCGTCGCCTATGAACTCTACCCCGAGCAGTCGTTCGACGTGGAACCGGCGCCGATTTTCCGCGACTGGATGGACAAGGCGCACCAGCGCTTCCCGTATCGCTGTTTGCCGCTGGCCATCGCCAACCAGTGCGGCTGGATTCTGCGTTCCCCGGCGTCGTTCCGCGCCTACTGGTACGGCGGCCCCAACCGGACCGACGTCGAGGTGCGCTTCGATGGGCCGCCCGATAGCCGCATCAGCAGCCACTTCGGCGTCGGCACGATCACCTTTTCGGTTCCCTATCTCTTCCGCACGCCCAAGGGTATCAATCTGTGGGTGAAAGGGCCGGCCAACTTCATCAAGGACGGCATCCAACCGCTCGAAGGAATCGTCGAGACGGACTGGCTGATGTCGACGTTCACGATGAACTGGAAGATCACGCGGATGTGCGAGTGGGTGCGGTTCGAGAAGGGGGAACCGTATTGCATGCTGGTGCCGGTGCCGCGCGGCCTGGCCGAGTCGCTGGTTCCGCAGCGATTCCCGATCGCCGGCGACCCGGAGTTGAACGACAAGTACACCGCCTGGCAACAGAGCCGCTCCGGGTTCCTTAGCGGGCTAGCATCGCTCGATCCGGACGCGGTGAAGCAGGGGTGGCAGAAGGATTACTTCCAGGGGAAGAACCCGGACGGTAGCGAGTTCGATGGTCACCAGACGCGGTTGGCCATCCGCGAGTTCCCTCCGCCGGAAAAGCCCGCGCTTTTGGATACCGGCGAAGGCCCGCATTAAGCGAACATCAACACGCTGGCGAGCCGGCGGCGTCAGCCGCCGGAGCAAATCTGGAGCGATCGATGCGGATCTGGCTGCTGACGAGCACGACGTTCGGTACATGGCTGCCGGGCGACAGACGCGGTTCCGTGACCTCGGTTCGAGATCCGCTCGCTTCGGTCCGCATCGAACACGATCTCCCTGGGGAACCGTATGAAGATTCGATCCCCGAACTCGCTGAGTCGGCGCGGCTGAGCATGAACGGCCCGGCCGTCTTTCTCGACGCTGTCAAGGCTGAAATCGTGGCCCGGCAGTTTCGAGAAACGGCAGCCTATCGCGAATGGACCATTCGAGCTCTGGCGATCATGTACAACCACTTCCACATCGTTGTCGAGGTTCCTGGTAACCCGTCTCCAGGGAAGCTGTTGGGCGATTTCAAATCTTACGCATCCCGCTCCTTGAATCGCACATTCGGCGAGCTGCCAACCTCCTGGTGGACTCACGACGGTTCGAAGCGAATTCTGAAAGACGAGCTCGCGGTCGCGAATGCCATTCGTTATGTGCTGGAAAAGCAGCCAAATCCACTCGTTGTGTGGCACCCCGAGATGGAATTGCGCTCGCTCCGGCGGCTGACGCCGCCGGCTCGCCACCTGATTCAATCACTCGTTCCAGTCGATCACGCTCGCGGTTGGCTCCGGTCTCGCCGTGACGTTCTGGAATGTCCCCGACAAGAGCCAGATCGCGCTCGTCATCTTTCCGGTACGCACATCGAGCACGCCGACGCCGTCGCCCACGGCCGTGCAGCGGATGGGGAACTTCGGGTTCTTGTCGCGGTCGTGAGCCGAGGCCCAGGTTCCCGCGAAACGGATCACGGCCACCGCCTCCGTCACGCGTTCCACTCGAGCCGTGATCTTGCCGACCGTCACATCTTCCGGCTTCGGCGAGAAAATGGAATCGGTGAGCGGGCTCAAGGCCGGCGCGAAGCGACTGGCGGCATTCGCTGAGATCGCCCATTCCTGGCCGACCTTCACCGTTCCCTTGGGGCGAAACTCGGCCCAATCGTCGCCGGGGAGAAAGACACTATCGACGACGGGCGGCCCTTCTTGCCTGCCGCCGCGCAGGGCGATCACGCTGACGGATAACCGGATGCCGCCATCGGGGTTGGTTCCCTTGCCGCGGTTGGCGAACGGATTGGGTGCGTTCTTGCCGTCGCGCTTCGGCAACGGACCGGCGGCGCGAATCGCGTCGGCGATCATCGCTGCCGTCTCGCGGACCCAGCGGGCTTGCCCCTGGGCATAAGTTTCCGGCGGCTTCGGCTTGTGATAGTGGAAGCCGAGCACTTTGCCGTCCGGCGAAACGACCCACAGCCCTTGCGGCCACTGCTTCATCAGGGCGCGGAAGAACTTGCCGGCCGCGGTGTCGGGCAGCCGATCCGTGTTCAAGGCCACGGGGACGAGATTGTCGGCGACGAGTTTCACGATCGTCGGGTCGTTCAGTGGGCCCGCACGGAGCCCGGCGGCGTAGCCTCAACAGCGTTCGAGCGGCGTGCCGTCGCGTTCGCGGCCGCCGGCCAGCCACACGAGGAGCGGCCGCTTTTCCGACTTGGCTTGTTCCAGCGCCGCGGCCGGGTCGACGTGCCAGGGGATTTGTCGCCAGGCGAGGTCGTGCGAACCGGGTCGATACGCGGCGGCCTTTTTCAAAAGCGCATCCCGCTCCGGAACCGGTTCCGCGGCCGCGGCGAACGCGGGAACTAGGGCGAAAGTGACGAGCGCGGCGATCCGTCGCATGGCAAACCCTCCGGGCGAGTTCCCGACTTATACCTGCGGCCGACGGGCCACCGCAAGTGAGGTCGCCAGCCTCCGCGTCGCGGCGGACCATTTGCAGTAAGATTCCTGAAATGGACGCACCGGCAATTCGAACCGAACGCCTCGGCCGCACTTACCGACTTTCCAAAAAGCGGAAGGGCCAGGCCGCCGGAAGCCCGACGGAATTCACCGCCCTCGACGGCGTCGACCTCGAAATCCAGCCGGGCGAACTGTTCGGCTTGCTCGGCCCCAATGGCGCCGGCAAAACCACGCTCATCAAGATCCTCACGACGCTGCTCGCCCCATCGACGGGCACGGCGCAGGTCGATGGCCTCGATGTCGTCCGCGACGCCCACCGCATCCGTCCGCTCATCAACATGGTTTCCGGCGGCGAGTCCAGCGGCTATGGCATCCTGAACGTCCGCGAGAACCTGTGGATGTTTGCCCGCATCTACGGCGTGCCGACCGCGACGGCCTACCAGCGCATCGACGCCATGCTCGAAGTCGTCGGCTTAACTGAAAAGGCCGGCACACGCATCAGCCACCTCTCCACCGGCCAGCGCCAGAAGATGAACTTCTGCCGCGGCTTCATCACCGACCCGAAGATTCTCTTCTTGGACGAGCCGACGCTGGGATTGGACGTGACGACGGCCCGGGCAATCCGCGCCTTTCTGCGCGGCTGGATGAAAGAGAACTCGTCGCGCACGCTGCTTCTTACCACGCACTACATGGCCGAGGCGGACGAACTGTGCGACCGCGTGGCGATCATCGATCGCGGCAAGGTGCTGGCCTGCGACACGCCGGCCAATTTGAAGAAGCGCGTGCAGCGCTATCCGATCTTCGAACTCAGCCTCGATCCGGGAGCGAACGGCTGGGCGGAACTGGGGAAGTTGCCCGGCGTGCATCAGTGTACGACGGCCACGACGCCGACCACGGTGGAACTGAAGGTGTCGCTGGAAGACGAATCGGCGATCGGCGCGGTGGTTCAGGCGCTGGCTTGCCGCGGCAGCCGCATCTTGACGCTCAAAAAAGTGGAGCCGACGTTGGAAACGGTCTTCATCGAACTGGTCGGCCACGGCCTCGACGTTGAAGAAATCGCCGGCAACCCTTCTTAAAGTTCATTCCTTGACGGTACATCTGAGCCGCGACCGTAAGGGAGCGATAGCGCTGTCGTCTCCCTAACGGTCGCGGCTCGGATCACCCTCATGGGTTGCCGTACACGACCTTGCCGCCGAGCACCGTTGTCAGCACCTTCATCGTGCGGATCTCGTCCACCGGGCAGGTCAGGTAATCGCTGTCGATCACGATGAAATCGGCCAGCTTGCCCGGTTCCAGGCTTCCCTTCTCCTTTTCCTCGTGATGCAGGTAAGCGTTGTTGATGGTGTAGAGGCGAAGGGCCTGCTCGCGGGTCAAGGCTTCGCTCGGTTCGAGCCGGCCGCCGCCTTCCAGGTTGCGCGTCAAGGCGACCCAGATGCCGAGCCAGGGATCCCACGGGTTGGTGGCTTCGATCGGGTCGTAGCGGAGCATATGGTCGCTGCCGCCGCCGATAGTCGTGTATTCCAACCACGATTTATACGGCTGGAACCAGCGCATCCGCTTCGGGCCAAGTTCCCTCAGCAATGTGCGGCCGTCCTTCCAAAGCCACGCCGGTTGCACGTCGGCACAGACTCCGAGTTTCTTGCACCGTTCGAGGTTGTTTTGCGACGGGAAGTTGGCGTGCGTGATGCAGTGGCGCAGGTCGCGGATCGGGGCCATGCGATCGGCGAATTCGTAGGCGTCGAGGAGCACGTCCATGCCGCCTTCGCCAGCGGTGTGGGCCGTGACTTGCCACTTGTGCTTGCCGGCTTCCTCGACGATGATTTTGAGTTGCTCCGGCTGGATGTAGAGCAGGCCGCGGTAATCGTCTTCGGTGACGGCGTAGGTGGGCCCCTTGGGCCAGGGTTCGCGCATGTAGGCGGAACCGTTGAGCATGCCGCCATCGAGGAAGAGTTTGATGGGGCCGATGCGGACCCATTCGGTGCCGACGCCGGTGGGACCGCCGCGGCCGTCCTTACCGGGGAGCTGTTCGAAGCGGCGGGCGATTTCGTCGCGCGTCCCGCTGGAACTGAAACTGCGGGCAACGGTAAGCCGGACGGTAAGTTCGTCGGCCTTCTCGAGGCCGAGATAGAGGTCGAGGTCGCCGCGGCCACAGTTGCGGTCGCCGATGCTGGTGAGGCCGCGTTCGTTGTAAAGGTGGAAGAGCTTCACGACTGCGGCGCGGCGTTCGGCCGCGGTCAGACCTTCGCTCGAACCCGGCAACCCTTTCAGCAGGCCGTAGGCGTTCCGCAACATGCCGGTCGGTTCGCCGGTCGTCGGATCCTTGACCACCATGCCGGCCTTCGGGCTCTTCGTCTCCTTGGTAATGCCCGAAACCTTCAGCCCCATGCTGTTGGTGATACCGGCGGGCCCGGCGTGATACAACACGGGATGCTTGGGGGCGGCGGCGTCGAGTTCTTCCTTGGTGGGGAAGCGAGCTTCCTTGAGCCGCGTGGGGAAGACGTATTGCAGGACGATCCACTGCCCGGCGGGTGCTTCGGCGGCTTTCTTCTTGATGTACTCCTGAACCTCGGCGATGGAGTGCAGGTCGGGGAGCGGCTTCTTGGCGGCGGCGGCCGACGCGGCCCCGACCGGGTGCGAGTGGCTGTCGTACAGGCCGGGAAGCACGGTTTTGCCGCCGGCGTCGAGCAACTTCGTGCCAGGGCCTTTGAGCTTCATGACTTCGGCTACGGTCCCGATCGCCGCGATCTTGCCGTCCTTCACGGCGAGTGCTTCCGCCACGGAAAACTTGGCATCGACCGTGACCACCTTGGCGTGATGCACGATCAGGTCCGCATCGGCGGCCGCGAGCGAAGAGGCAAAGCAGACGAGACCGGCGAACGCGCCGGCGGCAAGTGAGGCGTGCATGATTATCCTCGTTGGTTGGCTTTTCGAAGTTCTTCGCGCAGCCTGGCGATTTCGGCCTGCGACGCGGCTAGCTGATCGTCCTTCGCATTCAGTTGCGATTCCTTCGCTTTCAGTTGCGATTGCATTTCCCGTGGCAGGGGTAGCAGTTTCCCTTGATACCAGAAACGAACCCAGCGATTGACGATAGCCACTTCGAGTTCCAGATCGGCGATTGCCAGCCGCCCGGCGTCGTTCGGCTTCGCCGCGACGTACCGGCCGCGTTTCAGTTGCAGCACCGCGAGCTTTTGCTTCTCCGGCTCGAAGATCAAGTAGTTCGGCACCTTCAGGTCGCGTTCGTACTTCTTGCGATTGTCCTCGTAGTCTTTGCGCGGGTTGCTCGGCGCGACGTATTCCAGAACGAGCGTGGGGCGGGCCTCCTGGAGCGGCGTGTTGAAGGAACGGAGCGGGGTCAGCGGCGTCGGCCACAGGATGACCATGTTATCGGGAACCACGCCGGCCGGGCGGCTCGCGTCTTCGCCCGGCACCGGGTAGAGAACCAGCAGTTCGCTGAAGACCTGGAATTCGGGCCGGATCGCCGCGACGAGTTCGAGGCTTTCGACTGTGATCGCACGCTGCGTGGATTGATCCGTCGATTCCATGAAGTGCTCCAGGGGCAACGACTGGAGGTAGCGGTCGGCGGCGCGGTCGTAGGCAATTCGCGTGCGGTCGCGATCGAGTTCGACGACGGTTGACATGGTGCACCTGGGAAAAGGCCCGTTGGCATTCTCAGGGCGATGGCGTTCGTCTGCAAGAGCGAAGGGAAGAAGTTCGCGGTTGCGAATCGCGTCAGAGTGTTCTAGGGTTGAAGAGCGAACGGCCGGGCGAGTTTTTGTCGTTCGGCCGGGGCAGGCTGGGCGTGTCCCGCGGCGCCAACACCTTTCATCCTCGAAAGGGCAAACCCGCCGCGAGGCGGGGACGCAAAACTACGGGCCTTCGGTTCACCCCAGTGATACCGGCCGAAGGTTGCCGGGTTGCCGAAGGGATGGCGTGGTGACAACCCCGTTCATCCCCGGGGCGATGCGGTTCGGGCAATCCGGGCCGGCATTGCTCTGTTGCACCGCGGGAGCCGGTTTAGCCCGGCCGCGCCCGGCTTGCCTCGCTATCTTTGCACCCGCGCAGTCGCGCTCGGCTCCGCGGACTCCGCCTCGCGGCTAATCCACAGTCGCGCTCGTCTCCGCGGACTCCGCCTCGCGGCTAATCTCCCACTGTTCGCGCCATTCATTCCACGGGAATGGGCGCAAGAGGTCGGTTTCCGCCTCGGGTGTCCGTTCGCGGCCGTCGTAAAGCTCCACGGCGGCCATATCGAGCAGACCGCGCAGCGCCGCCAAGACCGTTCGCCGCTGCGATTCCGTCAACTTATCGAGCCAGCCCGGTTGCTCGATGATGGCCGCAATCTTCCCACCCCGGTTCTCCCAACTCAGGATGAAACTGTCGGCGCCCACTTCCGGGGCGGCAATGTCCACGACCGCACGCTGGCAACCGAGGCGAATTCGTTCCACTACCGGGCGAAGACTGCCTTGCGAATCGTCGTGCAAGAGGGCGATCCATTCGCGATCCAGGAAGCGGTGCACCCCCTCGGAAGCATGGTGGAGTTCATGATGGCAGCGGGCGGCAGCGGTGCGGTTGCCGCGCTCCTGGGCGCGGCGCAGTTTCCGATACCAGCGCGGTACGGTTCCCGAGTGGAATCCCGGCCGCAACAAGCCGCGCAGCGATTCCCCATGCGATCCGATGACCACGGGATTGATCCGCGGCGGCCGATTGGCCGCGTAAAGTTTCCAGTTGGCCAGCAGTTCCCAGGCGATGAACCCGAAGATGCCCGGCACTCCGGCCAACAGCCACAGAGCCGTGATATTCGAGACGTTCAGTGTCTCGGCCAATTTCGGGGCCAGCGGCAGGATCACCTTGTGCGACACCGTGACAACCGGGAAGTGCTTCACCGGGTTAATCTGCGGTTCGATGAGCAAGTTGAAGGCGAAGCGGGCGAAGTAAGCGAATGGGAACCAGAAGAGACCGATGATGGCTTTCGCGGCCAGTGAACCGCGCGAATCGCCGCCCCGGTAGCGCAGCCATTCATCGACTGCGTACAGCTTCCGTTCGAACCAGTTGGCGAAGCGGCGGAACCAATCGAGCAGCGTCGCCACGATTCCCGGCAGCAGATTGACGCGCAGAATGCGCCAGCCGTCGGCAATCGACTCGGCCAACCGCTCCTGGAAAGTCATTCCCCACGGCGTGTTCAAGGCCAGCAAGGCCACGGCGAGAACAATTCCGCCCCAGCGGAACATCCGCCCCGGCGACGCTCCGAGGAACGCCAGGAACCCGACCACCGCCACGGTCAGAAGCAGCGGCCCGAGAAAGCGGCGGCCGACGATGCGCACCGGCACGCTGTAGCGGAGCGCCGTCACCGCCGACGAGGTAAGGAGTTTCCGCGGCAAATCCCAGACGAGCGTGACCAGCGTTCGCGCCAGCCCGCCGAGCACCGAAAAAACCGTCCGGCGGAACGGCGGTACATGAAACACCAGGAGCAGGAAGATCCCGAATACGAAGACCGGTTCCCACTCGGGCAACGCCGATTCGTGCGATGCCGTCACCACCTGGCGAGCAACGCTGACGAATTCGTGGCTATCGACGGAGACGAGATTACCGTCGCTATCCCACTCGAAATCTTCGACGACGCGTTCGACGATCTGCGGGCGCGGGGCGAGGGTTTTCGCGGCGAACGCGCGGACTTTACCGCCGATGTGCTCGAGTTCGATGGCGAAAGTCAGGATGAGGAAGGCGGCGAGGAACGGAGCGATGATATAGAGGAAGAGCCAGCGGCCAGGGGGCGTGCCGAAGAAGAGGGAACTGCCGCGCTGGAGGAAGCGAAGGTAGAATTCGCCGCGGCGATAGATGCCGTCGAGGTCGTAGGCGAGTCGGGTATCGGCGCGCAGGAGCGGGTCGCCGGCGAGGAATTCACCGGGGCCGCCGAGGTCGGGCATTTTCAGTTGGTTGCGGGCGACAGCGTCGCGGAGGTCGCCGAAGCGGAGGTAGCCGCGCTCGCAGACGCGATCGAGCAGTTCGGCGATAAGCTTATCGAAGGCGACTTGCTCCACGCGGCTCGCGGGCTGGAATCCGCTGGCAGCCAGTGCCGCGGCGATGATCGGCGTGAACTTGGCGCGGATGGCGTGTTCCAGTCGGTGCATCTCGCGGTGGAGCAGTCCATCCAGCGGTTGTTGGATGCGTTCGTCCACGCCGCTGCGGAGGAGTTGCTTTTGGGCCGTGCGGAATTTGAGAAGAAGCATTACGTCGCGGGCGTGCGGCAGCGGCCGCTTGATCGGCCGCCGCCCCAGCGTGCGGATCGGTTCCACCAGATCGACGGCGAAGACTTCCTGGGCGAAGTCGCCGGGAATCTTCTGAAGTTCGTAAAGGCAGCGGGCGGCTCGCGGCCAGTTTCCCGCCGCCGCCGGCTCGATCAGCGGCATGATCGCCCGCTGCCATTCCACCTGAGCCGTTTCATTCCAGCCCAATACACCGGCAAGGTCGCGGACCAATTCGTCGATCAATCGGCGCGTATTGCCTCGCGTCGAATCGGTATCAGTTAGCCGCGAGTCGGAGTCCGCGGAGCCGAGCGAGAAGCGCGTTGACAGGATCGCGGCGCGAACGAAATTGCGTTTCCCCTCGGCATCCGCGACAGTGCGAGAGTCCAAATCCGAGCGCGGCGGCGCCGAGGTCACGGCAATGACCTCAGCTTCTCGGGCCGCCGCGGCGGCTCCGGCGGGCCGACTCTGGGACAGCAACTTCCTCGCATCGACATCGTGCCGCAGGACATCCAGAACCTCAGCGGCGTCCGGTAAGGTCGGGAAGAAGTCGCCGCAAGCTTCCGGCTGGAAGGCATGCAAGTCGAGGTAGGTCGCGGCAAAGGCGCGATAAACAGCTGCGGCGTCGCCGCCCGGATCGACGCGATGCTCCGCTTCGAGAACGTAGCGAATCTCGCGGGCCGCCGCGGCGCCAAAGCGACCGAGCCGCTCCTCGCACATGGCCGGGTTCAAGGCCCCGGAAGCAATCTTGGCATCGATGGCCGCCAGAATCGCGCCGCGGAACAATAGCCGCCAGTATTCGCGTAGCTGGTCGCCGCGCGGCAACGCATCCATCAGGCGGTCATTGGGAACTGTGACGAAAAGGAGGGGATCGTCGCTTCCTTCGAGAACCGCCGGCGGCAATGCATCCGCGGCTTCGACATCGGCTCGAGCAATCCACAGCGGCAGCGCCGGATTCAGGGGAATGGCTCGGCCGTGGTCGCGGAGATAGTGCAGCAGTTTGCGCAGCCGCCGCTCCGGCACCAGCCGCAATGCCGGGGTGACCTTCCGGAGTTCGCCCTCAAATGGCAGCGGATCGGACAACGATCGCCTCCGGGAGGCTTTTGTTCAAGCCCTCATTTTCGAGTGTTTTGTGATCTCGGAGGCTCTCGCAAAGGTCAATCGGCGGGTGACAGAACTGTTGATTGAGGCCTTCGATAGCAAAACCGTCGGGAAAACAGCCAAAAAATAATCTAACGTTCATATAATCGTATCGAAAAATCCTGGAAACTACTGCTTAGGTCACCTCGATATTATCATACCGCTGACATGGGGCCAGACGGGGCGATACTCCGTCAGCCGCGGTGAAGATCGGTTCCCAATTACGGATTGGCCAGGCGGTAGTTGGGTAGAATGGCCTCGCCGGGCGAGGGGCATGCGGCGCAGCTGCCGCCCCGAACGCCGCACCCGCCCTTTCCATTGACCGCACACTTCCCCGGCGCGCAGTTGCCGGTGCCGTTCATGCCCGGCCCATAACCCAGGACGCGATCGGGATACGGAAAGTACGACACGATCGACGGCTGCCGCGGCGTCGGGATCAGCGGGAAGTGGATCGGCGTCTGCCGGTAGCAAATCCAGTCCTTGATCTTCTGGCAGCAACTCCGTTTCTCGGCCGCACAGGAGCCATCGGCACAACCGCCGCTCGTTGGCGCCACCGCGCCGGCGGGCACCACGCGATTGGTGCTGATCCCATCCGGCAACGGCGGGAGCGGTTGCCGCACGGCCGGGGCGCAGTTCTCGCAGAATTGCGGCTTCCGCGCCAGCGGGTCGTACGGCTCGGCGAATCCGTTCGACCTGGCAAACGGTCGCCAGTTTGTCATCCGCGACCAGACCCCCGGCTTGGCTTGCACCGGTGCCGCCGATGGGATTCCGAGGCGGTCGCGGAAGTTGCTCTGCGACCAGTCGACGCTCGGCGAGGCTGGCAAGCCGTTGACGATCATGGGGGCAGGCACCTGGGGCGCGGTCGGGGCCATCCCAGTCGGCAAGGGCAAGGCGCCCTCCCCCGCGATTAGTGGGGAAGTTGCTGCCGCCAGCGCGAGAATCGTTGCGAACCGTTTCATGTCGCCGCCTCCTTGCGGGTCGAGTCCTGGTGTTTTCGGCAGGCGGGAAGCGGTTGGGCGCGAAGAAGCGGTTCTGCGAGGTGCACGAGACGAGCGACCCGGCCTCAGCCTTGCGCCAGGTCGCGGAAGCGGAATAAACGGCACAAACGGTATCCACTGCTTCGGGGACGTCTCGGGTAGTGCGTCGGTTTGGATCTTTGGTGGCACAGGCATTCTTGCGTGTGCAAGCTTTCTGCACAGGCAAGAATGCCTGTGCCACCAGACTGATTGCACTACCCCGTCTCGCCTTGGATTGCGAATTCTGGCCCAATCCGCTATATCCGTACGCTTGTTTGGAATGCTGCGAGGAGGGTGGCACGATGCGGTTCGCGGATCACTCGGCGTCGGCTTGGGTTCTTGGCGCTCTGGCGCTCGGCCTCGCGGCCATGGGCGCGAAACCGTATGCCGGTAGCTGGAACGACGGCTGCCGCCTCGCCGCCGTCGAATCGCTCCTCGATCGCGGCACCCTGGCCATCGACGACTCCATCTTTTGCCATCCGCCGAAGCGACTCATTGATGCCGGCCTGCCGCCGTACGATCCGGCCCGCCCTGACTTGCTCGCCGTCGGCACTCTCGACAAACTCTACGTCCGCGGCCACTTCCATTCGGATAAGCCCGCGGTCGTCAGCATTCTCATGGCTGGAATCTACTGGCCGCTCATGGCGCTCGGCGTGCCGGGGCCGAGCGAACGACCGGACATTTTCTGCTATTCGATGACGCTCTTGACGAGCGGGCTCGGTTATGCGATCGCGGTGGGTTGCCTCTGGGTGCTGGGGCGGCGGATCGGCCTCGAACCGCGGTGGCGGCTCCTCTGGCTGGCGGCCTTCGCCCTCTCCACCTTCGCCTTGACGTACACCCGGTACGTGAACGCCCACGCGATGGAACTCGGCGCCGCGGCGGCCATCTGTCTGTTGCTCGCCGATCTCGGCGAACGCCCGGATTTCGGCTCACTGCGATTAATCGCGTTGGGATCGCTAGCAGGGTTCGGCTTCAACCTCGATTTTGGCAGCGGGCCGCCGCTGTCCGCCTGTCTGTTCATGATCGTCGCATGGCGAACGCGGCGACTGCTGCAGATCCTCTGGTTCTCGCTGGCGATGCTGCCGTGGGTCGCGGCCGCCCTCGGCATCAATTACGCCATCGCCGGCGGCATCAAGCCGATCAACATGTACCCGGAACATTATCGCTTCCCGGGCTCGCCATTCACCGAAGAGAATCTGACCGGCTTCTTCCGCCACGAGCCGTTGAATCAAGTGCTGTACGCGGCCGGAATGCTGTTCGGCAAGAAGGGCTTCGCGAACCATAATCTGCCGCTTTTGCTGGTGCTGTTCGCCGGCCTTCGCGTGCTGCGGCGGCCCTTCGCCACAAGGCCGGAGATGCTCGCGCTGGCCGGTTGGTTCGCGATGACCTGGCTGCTCTACGCGGTGCTCTCGAACAACATGGGCGGGGCCTGTTGTTCGGTGCGGTGGTTGATGCCGTTCCTCGCGCCGGGCTTCTGGCTGCTCGCCCGCTTGCTCCGCGACCGCCCCGAGTACCGCCCGGACTTCGCGGTGCTGGCCGGCTGGGGGTTCGCGCTCGCCGCGCTGATGTGGTGGAAGGGGCCGTGGACCGGCCGCATGGTGCCGCTGCTCTGGCCGATCGTCGGCCTGGCGCTCATTCATTGGGGAGTCGTGATCGGGCGGCGGTGGAAGAACCCCGTGAGACAAATCAAGGAACCAGCGACCGTCGATTTCTGGATCGGCGAGCGCCGAGCCGCATGATACCTATTCCCTGACCAGAAGGCCCATCGCCTTGCGGAGTTTCACGTCGGCGCGGTGCCAGTCGATCGCGGCTTTCAGCAGTTCGCTCTGGGCCTTCCACAGGTCGAGCTTGGCCTTGGTAACTTCGGCGGTCACCGGTTGGCCGGCGGCAGCTCGCTTTTCCACTTCCTGCAAGGTCGTTTGCTGGCGGCGGACCTCGGCGGCCTTGGCCTCGCAGGCCAGGCGGTCGCCGCGCAAGGTCAGTGCTTCGGCGCGAATCTCGGCCTCGGCCTGGCGTTCGCGATCGCGGAGCATCGATTCCATTTGCCGCCGCGTGGACTCGCGCTCTTCGCTCCGACTCCGCGGCACGAGCACGCCAATGATCGGGTTCGAGCGCAAATGAGCCAGCAAGGGGCTCACTTGCTTCAATAGCGACGACGCGAGATCGTCGGCGGCTCGCCCATTATCCGAGAGCAACGTGCGGAGAAGATTCAGGTCCGGCCGGTAAAAGAGGCCGGTTCGCACGGCTTGTTCCACGTCGACATCTTCGGGGCGAACGCGGAGCGGGTCGTCGGGCCAGAGCGGCATGGGGTCGTTCGCC
>DATNBQ010000246.1:0-7084 GCA_035571955.1 Urbifossiella sp.
TTTCCTCGCGGCGTTTCGGTTCGGTGCCGCAGGCAATGTTGAGGGCGGCACGGTAGGAGATGTCCTTGCCGTCGTAGTGTGATGCACAGCCATAAAAGATATCAGTAAACTCTTTCGGAGTATAAGTTCGCATGGCGAGCAGCAATTCCCGCAACCCGCCTGCGTCGCCATCTTTCAACAAAGCAAAAGTCAGCTCTCTCGTTTTTCCTGCGAATAGGTTTGCCAGATCGGGACGGGATGCTATCCAGCGAAAAAGGAACGCAAAATCCTGTCGTTTACTCAAAACGGCATCCATCAATTTCCGCCCACCTTCCGAGGCTTCGTTGCCTTCAGTGTTTGAATCGCCAACGCCATCATTTCGTTGGTTTACGGCCCAATTAGCTCGAACCGCCTCGATAACTGATGACTTGATACTGAGAGCTGGTAGTAAAAACCGAACTCTCTCGATGGGGGTTAGACTTCGAATCCAATTCAGCGCGATTGCTCTTGTCGCCTGGCATGGGCTGCCCAACGCCGCAATCAAGCCTTCCTTCGTATCCAGTTTCACTTCGGGCACCTTGTAGCCCTTGTGGCCCTTCGGCGTCAGCCGGTAGATGCGGCCGTCTTGCGGGTCGTTCATTCCGTGGCCGCCGACGCCCTTGTCGTACCAGTCGGCCACAAAGATGCTGCCGTCCGGGGCCACGCAGACATCGCTCGGCCGGAACCAGTTGTCGGTGCTCGTCAGGATCACTTCCTTGTCGAGTTCGTAGCCGGCGCCCTTCGGCTTGCGGAAGAAGGCACGCACCTCGCGCGGGCCGGCGTCGCAGTGGAGCAGGCTGCCGCTGTATTTCTTGGGGAACAGCGAACCTTCGTAGAAGGTGATGCCGGTGGGGCTGCCGAAGCCGGTGCGGAGGGTCTTGTGGACGATGCCGGGGTCTTCTTCGTGCCAGTGGCTTTTGCCGTCGCCGCGGGGGCCGTAACCATAATTGCCGCCGGGCATGACGAAGCAGATGCGGGTTTGCTGGTTGCCGTCGTCGTCGTTGTCGGAGAGCCAGATTTCGCCGAAGCTATCGACGCAGCATTCGTAGTTGTTGCGGAAGTTGTGGGCGATCAGTTCGAGGTGCGAGCCGTCGATGTCGCAGCGCCAGACGGTGCCCTTTTGGATCGTCGTGGTGTTCGATTTGAAGACGGGGCCTTTTTTGTCGGTGCCTTGGAGGCCGTTGACGCCGGCGTCGCCGACGGTGAAGTAGAGTTTGCCGTCCGGGCCGATGTTGATGCCGTGGACGCCGTGGTCGTGGTCGAAGCCGCCGAAGCCGGTGAGGAACTTTTTGGGCGGGCCATCGGCCTTGAGGTCGCCGTCGGCATCTTCGAAGACGAGAATGTCGGGCGACTGACAAACGAAAACGCGAAGGCCCGGCGAGCCGCCGGCGTCAGCCGGCGGTTTCTCGCCGGGAACAGCGGACTTACGTCCGCCGCTCGCCATGGGTGCGACGCAAACACCCAATGGGCCGTACAGTTCCTTGCCCTGGTAGAAGGTCACCGCCTTGGTGGCCTTGCCGGTTCCCTTTTCATCGACGAGCACGACGATGCGGTCGCCTTCCGGGCGGAGGATCGGCCGGCCGAAGTTCTTGCGCCGATAGTTGACGGCCTCGGCGACCCAGACCCGCCCCTTGTGATCCACGTCGATGGATGTCGGGTTAAAGAGCATCGGCTCGGCGGCGAACAGTTCCACCTGGAACCCGGCCGCCGGCTTCATCGTGGCGAGTGCCTTTTCGGGGGGAAGCTGGGCCTTGGCGAATAGCGAAAGTGCGAGCGTGAGCGCGAGCGAAGAAAGGAAGCGCATGGCGGGAATGCTCCGGCGGAGTGTGTGGAAGGTAGTGTAGCCGATGGCGGCGATTCCTGCGAGCGCGGGATCGCGTCGCATTCACGGGATGCTGCCCGAAGGAGCGATCGGGCCATTGGGCGTATGGGCCACGGCTGCGGCCCCAGGCTGAGAAAGCGACAGGACATGGTTAATGAGGTGCAAGATATCCTCTTGCGGCAGGAGGTTGCTGGCCGGCATGGGAGAGCCGGGCAGGCCGAGCATGATGCGGGCGTAGACCTGGGCCGGGTCGGCGCCGCCCTTGAAGCGCCCCAGCGTCAGGTCGCGGGGCCGGGCCTGCGATCCATCCGTATTAATCAGTTGCTTGACTTGCGGTCCGTCCCCGCGGCCGGCCGGCCCGTGGCAGGAGGCGCAACTCTTCGCGTACACTTCCCGGCCGCGGGCAAGCGAGGCCGGCGTCGGCGGCGGGAATTCCTTCGGGACGGCCAATACGGGGCCGGGGGCGCAGCGGTCGGCGGCTTTCGGATAGACCTCGTGCGGCTCGATGTCGCCCTGTTCCGCCAATTGCTGGAGTCGTTCCATGGCGCCCGCGAGCATCAGGTTCCGGACTTGCTCGATCAAGGCTAGTAATTCCGAATCGCCAAGGTGTCCGAATGCGGGCATAGACGAACCGGGGATGCCGTTGCGAAGAACCGTCAGGAGGTCGTTGTCGCTCGGGATTCCGTTCTGGGTTGTGACGAGCCGGAACCGCCCTTCGCGGAAATTCCTGGGCCGCGGCCACAGGTTAGCCGCGGTCGAACCGGCCCCGTCGCCTTGGCTTCCATGGCAATGGGCGCAGTGCCGAGCGTAGAGGGCGCTGCCGCTGGGCGGCGGCTGGGGCGGGTCAACTGCGGCCGTCGGCTCGCCCTGGAAATTGAGCAGGGCAGTCGCCGGGACGACCCACGCGATGAGAACAAGAGCGACCGGCAGGCCGATGATCGCCACCCGCTGCCACATCGGCAGGCCATAGGATTTGGCCGGCTCGGCTGCCGGGACGCCGGCCGACTCAGCAGGGATTTCGGGCGACGGGTTTACGGTGTGAATTTGCTCCATCATCGTCGCCATGTCATCTCCGAGTTCACTACCCGCGGTTCAGCAGCCCACACCGGCGGATTAAATAGGCACTCTGCTCGACAGACTCGTTTCTCTCATATTACGGCCCACCGGCAGCGGTTCCAAGCTCGCGGCACTGCCGGCATACCGGCCTTCCCCAACGCGGAGCAACTGCGTAGGAAGGTCCGTGGTACGATGAATCAGGGGTCGCGCGGCTTCCATGCCCATCGGAGAATCATTGACGCTGGTTACGGGCGGGGCCGGGTTCATCGGGTCGCACCTCGTCCGCTTGCTCGTCGATCGCGGCCAACGCGTTCGCGTCCTGGATCGCCCAACGGTCAAGCAGGATCACTTGCCGCTCGATCGCATTGAATACATCCCCGGCGACATTCGCGATTCGAGCACGGTGCGGGCTGCCGTTCGCGGCTGCCGCGTTGTGTATCACCTCGCCGCCAATCCGCAACTCTGGACGCAGCGCCGCGGCCACTTCCATCAGGTGAACTACCTCGGCGCCGTCAACGTCCTTGCGGCCGCGGTAGCCGCCGGCGCCGAACGCATCCTCCACGCGAGCACCGAAAGCATCCTGACGCGAACGCGGCAAACGGCGCCCATCGCCGAGAATCAGGACGTTCCTTCAAGCGAAGTCATCGGGCCGTATTGCCGGTCGAAGTTCCGCGCCGAGCGCTACGCGTTCCACCTGGCCCGCGGCGGCGCGCCGGTCATCATTGTGAACCCGACCCTTCCCATTGGCCCCGGCGACTGGGGTCGTTCGCCGCCGACGCAAATGATGCTCGATTGCTGCCGAGGCAAGCGATCGGCCTATCTGGATGCCGAACTGAACCTGATCGATGTCCGCGATGTGGCCGAGGGAATGATTGCCGCGGCGGAGCGCGGCCGATGCGGCGTTCGCTACTTGCTAGGGGCCGAAAACTGGTCGATCCGTTCGGTCTTCGAGCATTTGTCGAAGTTGGCCGGCCTACCGGGTCCGCGCTGGCGGGTGCCTTATGCCGTCGCACTGGCTGCGGCCTACGCCAGTGAATTCTGGGCCGACATGGCCACGGGAACGATCCCGGCCGCCACGGTCACGGGCGTAAAGTTGACCCGCCGGCGGATGCACTTCGATGCCAGCCGCAGTTTGCACGAGCTCGGCATAAAGCCCCGCTCGGCAAGCGAAACGATGGCCGAGGTTGTCGGCTGGTTCCGCGCCATCGGTTGGACTTGATGCGGCCGATGCGACGCCGTTACAGTAGGCTACTTGAAAGTGTGAGGATTTCCGTGCTTCCTTCCGCAACCGAGTCTGACGCCGAGACCGACGAGCGTGTGGCCGTGTGGCTGGAGGAAGTCGCGGTGACGATGGAGCGCGGCCGCCGCGGACTGCTCGCCCGCCAGAAACCGGATGCCCACTGGGTCGGCGAACTCCAAGGCGACACGATTCTCGAATCCGAGTTCATTCTGCTCTTGGCATTTCTCGGCAAAACGGACGACGCTCGCATTCCCCTGGCGGCGAATTACCTCTTTCAATACCAGCTTCCCTGCGGCGGCTGGTCGAACTATCCCGGCGGCCCGGCCGAGATCAGCGTCTCGGTCAAAGCCTACTTCGCGCTCAAGATTGCCGGGTTCGCGACGGACGATCCGCGGTTACAACGGGCCGCCGAGGTCATTCGAGAACTCGGCGGCGCCGAGGCTGCCAACTCATTCACCCGTTTCTACCTCGCCTTACTCGGGCAACTGCCTTACTCCGCCTGCCCGTCCGTTCCCGCGGAAATCGTGCTGTTGCCGCGGTGGTTCTTCTTCAACATCTATGCGATGTCGGCGTGGAGCCGGACCATTTTCGTACCCCTGAGCGTGGTAGACGCCTTTAAACCCGTAACCGCGCTGCCGGAGCGGATGCATGTCCGCGAACTGTTTCTGGAAGACCCGCATAAGCCGCGCTGGCCGGCGAAACCGACGCCGCGCTGGTGGTCGTGGACGAACTTCTTCATCGGCATCGACTGGTGTTTGAAGAAGGTGGAACGCTGGGGCCTCACGCCGCTACGGAAGCTGGCGGTGCGGCGGGCCGTGGCGTGGATTCGCGAACGCAGAGAAGGCAGCGGCGGCCTCGGCGCCATCTTTCCGCCGATGGTCTATCACGCGATCGTGCTGCGCTGCCTCGGCGTCCCTGACGACGATCCCGAAATGCAGTGGGCGCTTAAGCAACTCGACGATCTGTGCATTTACGAAGACGATACCGTTCGGCTTCAGCCGTGCTTTTCGCCTGTCTGGGATACGGCCCTCGCACTGATTGGTATGGCCGACAGCGCGGAAGTGGGTGAACCTGAGCACTACACGGAGCCCGTCCACTGGTTGCTGGCCAAGGAGGTGCGGCGGCCCGGGGACTGGGCCAAGAGCGTTCGCGGCGTTGAGCCCGGCGGTTGGTTCTTCGAATATCAAAACGCCTTCTATCCCGATACCGACGACACGTCGATGGTGCTGATCGCGCTGGCGCGAACCGGGCACCACCTTACAGCGCGATGCCGCCCCGCCATCCACCGCGCCTTGAACTGGCTCGCCGCCCTTCAAAACACCGATGGCGGATGGGCCGCCTTCGACCGCGATATCGACAATGAAATCTTGACGCGAGTGCCGTTCGCCGATCACAACGCGATGCTCGACCCGAGTTGCCCGGACATCACCGCTCGCGTGCTGGAATCGCTGAGCCACTACGGTTACCGAGTCGGCCAGCGGCCGGTCGATCGGGCCATTGCATTCATACTGAGTCGTCAAGAAGAGAACGGCTCGTGGTTCGGCCGCTGGGGCATCAATTACATTTATGGCACGTGGCAGGTTCTCGTCGGCCTACAAGCGATCGGTTTCGCCATGCACTCTCCGCCGATCCGGCGCGCTGTCCGCTGGCTCAAGGAAGTGCAAAACGCGGATGGCGGCTGGGGCGAGAGTTGCCGCAGCTACGACGATCCGTCCATGGCCGGCATCGGACCTTCGACTGCCTCGCAGACCGCTTGGGCACTCCTGGGACTCATTGCGGCGGGCGAAGCCGCCGGCGAGGAAGTGCGAGCCGGCATCGAATACCTGATCGGCACGCAAGACGACGATGGTGGCTGGACCGAAGCGCCCTTCACCGGCACCGGCTTCCCCAAAGTATTTTATCTCAAATACCACTTGTACTCCGTTTACTTCCCACTGATGGCCATTGGCCGCTATATCAATCAGTGTAAGTGTGAGTGCGAGTGAGTCGGCCGTAGACAACTGACATCGAGGTCTAAAATGCGATTTCCGCTCAGTCTGACCACTGACATGGCCGGCTACATGATCAAGAAGAAGCTGCGTCGCGAGCCGCGCTTCCCACTCGTATTGATGTTGGAGCCGCTGCACGCCTGCAATCTCACATGCACGGGATGCGGCCGCATCCGCGAATACGAGAGCACCATCAAAGAGAAATTGACGCTCGAGGAATGTCTCGAATCCGTCGACGCCGCCGGCACGCCGATCGTCAGCATTTGCGGCGGCGAGCCGCTGATTTATCCGCAGATCGGCGAACTCGTGCACGGCATCCTCAAGCGCCGCAAGCACATTTACCTGTGCACCAACGGCGTCTTTATGGCCAAGAAGCTGCCGCTCTTCCGCCCCACGTCGCGGTTCTTTTTCAACGTGCATCTCGATGGTTTGGAGAAAACCCACGACATCGCTGTCGAGCGCGAAGGCGTGTTTCAGGCCGCCATCGAAGGAATCAAACTGGCGAAGAAGGCCGGCTTCCTGGTCTGCACCAACACGACGGTTTACAAGGATACCGACATGGCGGAAATCGACGCCCTGTACGGCTATCTCACCGAGTTGGGCGTGGATGGCTTCATGCTGTCGCCGGCCTATGGATACGCCGCCGTGTGCAGCACCAATCCCAGTGGCGCCGCCGAGATTTTTCTAACCCGCGATGAGATCAAGAAGAAATTCAATGAGGCGGCCGGTTTATTCAAGAAGTATAAAATGAATACATCGCCGGTATATCTGGAATTTCTGCAGGGCAAGCGCGATCTCAGTTGCGCCGCCTGGGCAAGCCCGACGCGAAATGTCAAAGGGTGGAAAGGGCCCTGCTATCTCATTACCGACGAACATCACGATTCGTTCCGCGGCCTGATGGACGACACGCGGTGGAGCGAGTACGGCTACGGCAAGGATCCGCGCTGCGAACACTGCATG
>DATNBQ010000247.1:0-14631 GCA_035571955.1 Urbifossiella sp.
CGCGAAGCCCGAAGGATGCCGAATCGTCGATAGCAATTCGCCAATGCTGGCGGCCTTGATTCATCGCGATGGCGGCGTCCCGCTCCCGGTGCGATACGTTCTCGATCGCCTGGAAGCGGTTCGCGCCGCACTCGTTGGAGCGGATGCCGATGCGATTGTCGTCTCCGGCGGATCGAGCGTGGGTAAGGAGGATCACGCGCCGCGGTCGCTTGCGGAGCTCGGCGAACTGGCCGTCCACGGCATCGCCATCCGCCCCGCCGGCCCGACAGGAATCGGCTTCTTACAATGCGGAATGCCGGTCTTCCTGCTTCCCGGCAACCCGGTGGCTTGCTTGTGCGGATACGACCTGTTCGCGGGGCGAGCCATTCGCCGGATGGGCGGCCGCGATTCGGATGTCCCGTATCGGAAGGACGCGGCGCCGTTGAGGACCGCGATTGGCTCGGCGAAAGGGCGACTCGACTACGTCCGCGTGAGATTGATCGACGGCGAAGTGGAACCGATTCCCGGCCGCGGCGGCTCGTTGCTGAGCACCGCCGTGGCAGCCGACGGCTTTATCCTCGTCGATGCGGAGCGAGAGAGCTTACCGAGCGGCGAACTGGTCGATGTTTGGCTCTTCGACGGGTGAATGCAAAGGTTTCTTGGTGGCACAGGCATTCTTGCCTGTGCCGGTTGTTCTCAGGCACAGGCAGGAATGCCTGTGCCACCCGATCATGGCTTATTGCGGCTCTTACCGAACAGCGATTCCTTTTCTTCGGTCACCTTGGCGCGGCCGCTGGTTTCCGCGGACGGCGGCAGATTGTAGCGCGCCTCGTCCGGCACCTCCACGATCTTTTCCTTCAGCTTGGGAATCCTCGGCGGCTTGGGAAGTTGCTTGGCCGTGCTGTCCTTGTGGCAGCCGGCCAGCACCGTCGCGGCCAAGATCAAGACGACCAGGGAAACCCACCTCCCGCGCATGACGGACTCCGACCGATTGCGACTCTGCCGCCGAACTCGCTCGTCTATAACGGCGAATCCAGGGGATGCAAGCGCAATCGGCTCCGACCGACCACTACGCTTTCGAATCGAGGCCTTCCGTTTCGAATCCCTTGCGCGGCGTCCGCCGCACGAAGGCGTTTGCTTCGGCCACATTCGTCACTTTCAGTTCCTTGGTGTCCCACTTCAGAGCGGTCTTGGGGAAGCGGGTCGCCAGGCAGCCGAGCAGCACCATTTCCGTGAGCGGCCCCGAATAGCTGAACGGCGCCGAGGTCGTGCCGTTGCCGTGCACCGCCTCGACGAATTCGCCGTAGTGGTTGGTGTCGCGCAGCGCGGGCATCTTGAATTCCTTGAACTTCTCGGTCGGCAAGAGGACCGTTCGGCCGGCGTTGTACAACGTGTACAGCACCCCTTCAGTGCCGATCAGAATCGAGCCCTGGCCGTCGAGCTTGTGAGGAGCGATCTGTTTAAGAACATCCGCCGGCGGCTGGGCATTGCCGTTGTACCAGGTGAGATCGACCGTATCGGTGGTGTACTGGGTGCCGGGGAAGGTGTACTTCACCTGCACGTCGAGCGACCAGTTATAGTCGTTGGGGCCAGGAAGTTCAGAGCGAATGGAGAGCGGATTGCCGACGCCAAGGGCGCCGAAGACGGGGTCGAGAATGTGGCAGCCCATGTCGCCGAAGGTGCCGGTGCCGAAGTCGAGGCGTTTGCGCCAGTTGCCGGGATGGTAGTAGCCGCCGCCGATGAAGGGGCGCTCCGCCGCGACGCCGAGCCACAAATCCCAGTTCAAATTCGGGGGAACCGGGTCGGCCTTGGCCGGCTTCGGCTTGGTGTCGCCCCACGACTTGTTGCTCCACGAATGTACTTCCTTGACCCTGCCGATGGCGCCGTCGTGGATCAGTTTCACGACCAGCTTGTGCCGGGCAGACGAGTGAATCTGAATGCCCATCTGGGTGACGAGTTTCTTTTCAGCGGCGACTTCGGCGAGCCGCCGGGCTTCGTACAGCGTCTGGGTCATCGGCTTCTGGCCGTACACGGCTAAGCCACGCTGCAGCGCTCGCATGCCGATCGAACCGTGCATGTGGTCCGGCGTCGAAACGTTCACCGAGTTCAAGTCCTTTTCCTTGTCGAGCAGCACGCGGTAATCTTCGTAAACGCGCAGTTGCGGGTACTTCTTCTTGAGTTCGGCAAGGTTCTTCTGGCTGGAATCGACCTCGGCGACGGCGGCCAGGACGAGATGCTTGTTCCCGGTCAAGGAGCCGATGTCCGACCCGGCCATGCCGGAGGAGCCGAAACTGGCGTGGATCACGGATTCGCTCGGGGCGGCATGGGCGTGCATCCGCCAGACGAACGGCGCGGCCCCGGCGGCGAGCATCGATTGCAGGGCGGTGCGGCGAGAGAGGTGCGGCATGACGAGATCCTTTCGGGCATCGGGAAGATGGTGGAGATAGTGAGAGACTACGCGGCCGATAGGCTGGGTGCAAGGAGGCGGGCAGTCACGCTGCGCGGCGGAGCGGCGCCGGGGCCGCGTCCAGGTTGAGCCGTTCGCGCACTTCATAGGGCCGCTTCCCCTGGCTCTCGAAGTAGACACGCGTCAGCACTTCGCCCATCAATCCGAGCGAGAGGAACTGCACGCCGGTGAGCCCGGCCACGGCCCCGAAGAGAAAGAGCGGATTGGCGGTCATGCCGGGACCGCCACCGTACTTCATTACGATCGACGCCAGCACGCTCACGAAGCCGAGCCCGAGACAGCCGAGACCCAACGAGCCAAAGACGTGCATCGGCCGCGTCTGATAGCTGCCGAGGAATTTCACCGTCATCAAGTCGAGCATCACGCGAACGGAACGCGTGAGATTGTACTTGGATGCTCCGGCGGTGCGCGGATGGTGGCGCACGGGAACCTGCGTCACGCGCGCCCCCTGTTGCATCACCAGGGCCGTGATGTAGCGGTGCATTTCGCCATAAAGCTCGAGGCCATCTGCAACGTCGCGGCGCATGACGCGGAGAGTGCAGCCGAAATCCTTGAACGAGATGCCGAGCACTTTGCGGATCAGCCAGTTGGCGACGAAGCTCGGCAACTTCCGCAACAGGAACTTGTCTTGCCGCTTTTCCCGCTGGCCGAGTACGGCATCGTAACCTTCGGCAAGCTTAGCGAGCATCATCGGCAAATCGGCGGGATCGTTCTGGAGGTCGCCGTCCAGCGTAGCGATCACGTCGCCGTTGGCCGCATCGAGCCCGGCCTGCGTGGCGGCACTCTGGCCGCGATTCCGCCGCAACCGCACCACTTTCACGCGCGGATCAATTCGCGCTGCTTCCTCGAGTGCCGCGAAGGTCCCATCGGTGCTGCCGTCGTCCACGAACAGGAGTTCCCAAGCCGGAATGTCGACAAGCGACTCGCGGACGCGCGCCACCATAGGCCGCACGTTGTCGCGCTCGTCCTTGAGTGGAATCACGATGGAAAGCAAGTTCATGGCACGCTCGTGCTGGTAAAGCCCACCCATGGCCACGGGTGGGCTTAGTCGATGACTGACACCTCCACGATCAACGGTTCGGAGCCGTATTGCACGAAGTCGGAATCGAGCAAATCGATCGGTTGGGTGTCGAGTAAATCCGCATGAATGAGGTAGTGGCCGGGTTCCCTGATGGGTGGGAAGCCGATGGTTAAGTCGATCGTTTCACCGGCGGGGACCGTTTTTTCGAAGAGGCCGGCGCGGGCGGTGTAAAGCTTCTGGCCGGATGTCGTGAAGAGGTGGCCGCGCAGTTGAATCCCGCCGGAGCCGCCGGGGTGAAACTGCCACGGGGCGATCGAGGTGTTCCTTGCCCGAATGGTGAACGAGAGTCCACGGCCGATCGGGACAACTGGTTTCGCCGGACCGAGCAGCGTCAATTCGGCCCGATACGGCCCGGGGCAATAATGGTGCAAAGCCCAATCGCGGAAACGCTCGGGCGAATGCAACTGGCCGTTCGCCTTCAGCCACGTTTCGTAGAAGTCGAAGAATTCGTCGATAATTGTGGTGCGGCCGCCATTGATGTGGCCGTAGCGGGGCCAGAGTTGCCGACGGGCCTCGGCCAGCGTCGCCTTCGTGAACAGCAGGAGCGAAACCGTTGCGACCAGCCCGGTGCGGTCGGCGCCGCGCTGACAGTGGAAGATCACTGGCTTCTCGCAATGATCGAGCACATCCAGCAATCGACGCACTTCGCTCGGGGCGGGCAATCGCTTCGCCGAGAACGAAATGTCTTCCTGCGATACGTTGGCGGCGTGGGTGGTGCGAACCTCGCCCAGGTACCAGCCGGTGTCCGGGCAGGTGCCGCGCAGATTGAGCACGGTGCGGATGCCGCGCTCGTCGATGACATGTTGCAGTTGCGCGGGGGAAAGTTGTGCCGAACGGTAGACCAAACCCGGAATGACGGTGTGTTGGTTGGAGAAGGCGTAGACGCGCAAGCCTTCGGCGAGGATCCCGGCGAGGGCGCCGGCGCCGGCGAGGCGGAACAAGCCGCGCCGCGTGAACCGCCGCGTTGCCCTGGTTGATGAAGCATCCATGCGCTGGAAGTGTGCCAGATTCGTGCGAATCGCGGAAGGCCAGTGTTATCCGGATAGCCGCAGGGTGCAGCAAGATTCGCTAGGGGGGTGGGGGATGCTTCTGGGTGGCACCGGCTTCCAGCCGGTGTGTCTTTACTTGCACCGGCTGGAAGCCGGTGCCACCTAAGAATCGTCGATGATTATTGCACTCCCCCAGAGATTATTGCTGCACCCTAGCCGCGACCCAACGGGGAGCGCGGAGCGACCGCGCTCCCCGTTGGGTCGCGGTTAATCGCGGCCACTGACGGTCGGGTAAGTAATGACAGTCGCGGAAGCCTGTCTTCCGCCTCCCCCTTGCAAGGCAAACTTTCTCGACCCGGAACCTTCCCATTCCGGCCTGCGAACAACTCGACGGCATCGTAGCGATGAACTGGCCGCGCCATCAACTCTCCGGGGCGAAGCCGCGGCGCATCTGGTTTTCCGTAATCGTGCGCGGCAGCACGAACTGCAAGAGGTAATCCGGGCCGCCGGCCTTCGAACCGATGCCGCTCAGTTTGAAGCCGCCGAATGGCTGGCGATCCACGAGCGCACCGGTACAGCGGCGATTGACGTACAGGTTGCCGACGCGGAAGCGGCGCTTCACTGCGGCGATGTGCTCCGGGCTGCGGCTGAACACCCCGCCGGTGAGCGCGTAGCGCGTGCCGTTGGCAATGCGGATGGCGTCGTCCAGGTCTTTAGCGCGGAGCACGCACAGCACCGGGCCGAAGATTTCCTCTTGGGCAATCGCGGCATTTTCCGGCACATCGGCAAAGATCGTCGGCCCCACGAAGAAGCCCTGATCCGCCAAGGCGCCGATGTCGGCTTCATATGCCAGCCGGGCCTCGGTCTTTCCCAGTTCGATGTAGCGGCGGATGCGATCGCGGGACTCGCCGTCGATCACGGGGCCGAGCGAGGCCCCGGGATGATCCGCCGGCGCCACGGTCAGGCTCCGCGTCGCTTCCACCAACCGGTTGAGGAACTGCTTGTAAATGCCGTCGAGGACGATGACGCGCGAGCCGGCGGAGCACTTTTGCCCGGCGTAGCCGAACGCCGAATCGACGGTGCCCTTCACGGCTTCATCCAAATCGGCGTCGGTATCGACGATGATGGCGTTCTTGCCGCCCATCTCGGCGATCACCCGTTTCACGAGGTTCGCCCCGCCCGGCGTGTGGCTGGCCTGCTCGTTAATCAGAAGGCCGACCTTGAGCGAACCGGTGAAGGCGATGACGGCGACATCGAGATGGTTGACGAGCGCCGGGCCGACCGTTTCCCCTTCGCCCGGCAGGAAGTTGACGACGCCGGGTGGAGCGCCGGCGGCATGGAAACATTCCATCAGCTTCGCGGCCACGATTGTCGATTGCTCGGCGGGCTTCATGATCGCCGTGTTCCCGGTGACGAGGGCGGCGGCGGTCATGCCGGTCAGGATGGCGAGCGGGAAGTTCCACGGGGCGATGATGACGGCGACGCCGCGCGGCTCGTAAAAGTACTGGTTGTCTTCGCCGGGAACGTTGCGGGCGATCGCCTCGCCTTGCAGCTTCTCACCTTCGATGGCGTAGTATTCGCAGAAGTCGATGGCTTCGGCGACGTCGGCGTCGGCCTCGCGCCACGGCTTGCCCGTTTCGAGCACGATCCAGGCGGCGAGTTCGAAGCGGCGGCGGCGAAACTCGGCGGCGGTCCGGCGAAGCAAGTCGGCGCGGGCCTCCACGGGGCTATCACGCCAGGCGGGGAAGGCGGCCAGCGCCGCGGCCACGGCGGCATTCGCATCCGCGACGGATGAAGCAGCGACCTTACCGAGGATTTCGAGCGTATTGGACGGGTTGACACTGTCGAAGGAGTTCGCGAAGGGCAACGTCCGGCCATTCAAAAAGGCAGGATAATCGCGGCCCAATTGTGTGCGAACGAACGACAGGGCATCGTGCATCGCAGCGCGGCTCGATTCCCGCGAGAAATCAGTCGGCGGCTCGTTGCGAAATGGCGAGCCGGGAGCGTGAGCGACCGGTTCGCGCTGACTCCGGTCGCTCACGCTCCCGGCTCGCCCGTGTTCGATGGGGTTCATCAATAGCACCTCTTCGGACAGGTGTTCGGCGAAGCCCTGCCGCAAGAACGAATCGTTGGAGGAATTCTCGAGCAGTCGCCGCACGAGGTACGCCATGCCGGGGAGCAACTGGCCGTAGGGCGTGTATATCCGCAGGCGGTAGCCGAACGACTGAATGGCGTCCTTGATGGCGTCGGCCATGCCGTAGAGCATCTGGAATTCGAAGCGGCGGCGGGGCACACGGAGCGATTCGGCCGCCGCCATCGCATGGGCAATGCTCCGCAGGTTGTGGCTGCCGAACGCCGGGATCAGCCAATCGACGTTGCCAAGCAAGAACTCGGATAGGCTCTCGTAATTCGCATCCGATTGCCACTTGTGCAGAAACACGGGCGGCTCCCAGCCGTTCTGAGCCGCAATCACCGTCTCGTAGTCCCAGTAGGCTCCTTTAACGAGCCGCACCCAAACCGGGCAGCGGCGCTCGTCGCGGGCCCAATCGCGGAGTTGCTCCAGATCGCGCCCAGTATCGCGGAGATAGGCCTGCATGGCGATGCCAACGTGCGGCCAGTCGCGGAACTCGGGCTCGGTCAGTATCTCGCGGAAGATGCGCAGCGTCTCGTCCTTGAAGCTGTATTGCTCCATGTCGAAGTTGACGAAAGCCCCTGTGTTCTTGGCCAGTTGCAAGATCGGCCGCAGCCGCGCGCGAACCGCCCGGCTCGTTCCCATCGGGTCGATCGGATCGAACTGGCTATAGAGCGCCGACAGCTTCACCGAGACGTTCACGCGTGGGATCGGTCCGCGGTCGTCGCGGTCGATGGCCGGCTCTTCCGGCCACTGGTTCACGTCCCGCGTCAGGCCGTGGAGCAAGGCGAGGTACTGCTGCTGCACGCGATCGGCTTCGTTTTCGGCAATGGTCGCTTCGCCGAGCAGGTCGATGGTGAAGCCGAACCGCCGCGTGCGAAGTTTGTGAATGGCTTGTAAGGCCTCGGCGACGTTGGAGCCGGCGATGAACTTGCGGGCCATTCGCGTGGCACCGGTGCGGGCCGCGAACGCCAGCAGGTTGCTCAGGAGGCCGTCGCGCGGCAACAGCCGCATCCCGCGCCGCACCCAGCCTGGAAGGTCGCCTTCCGCCTCGGCCAGATATTCCCGCAAATGCCGGCTAACGTCGCGATTCTCTTTCAAATAGGGCAGCGTATCGACAAAGCGGAACAGTTGCACCTTGAGGGCCGGGTCGTGCATCCCGAGGCCCATCAGCTTGTCTTCGAACCACGACTTGGTGAAGACGACCGGCCCCTGGCGATCGATGCGCGCGAATAGCTCCCGCCCGAAATGCTGCGTTCGTGCCTCGAGATTGTCATTCATAATCGATGGTTGCGACGAGCCTTGGCCGGGTCACGAGCGGTTCTTGTCCCAGTAGTGGATCAAGTCGATGCGCGTGACGATGTCCGCGACCTGGCCGTCCTGCGTGGCCAGCACGCCAGTGTAGCCGGCCAATAACAAGCGATACGCTTCGTCCAGGTGCACGTGCACATCGAGAACGGGGAGCGGCCGGGCCATCACTTCGCCGACGCCGACCTGGCTCGGATCCTTGCCGTCGTGGAGCACGCGGGCCAGCGTCACTTCGTGCACACTGCCCACTGGACGGCCTCCGTCGATCACGGGAAGTTGCGAGATGCCGGTCGCTTCCATGAGGCCGATCGCCTGTTCGATGGTGGCATCCGGTCCGACGGTGACGAGTTTGCGTTCACCGCGCTTCTTGAGAAGGTCGCCAATCGAATGCACCGGAGGTTCGGCGAAGCTGAGTTGGTTGGCCTTGAGCCAGCCGTCGTCGAAGAACTTGCTGAGGTAATTGCGGCCGGTGTCGCAGCCGAGGGCGACGACGAGATGCCCTGGCCCGAGGCGGCGTGCGTAACGAAGCGCCGCCGCGACGTTCGTTCCGGTGCTGCCGCCCAATAGCATGCCTTCGCGCCGCGCCAGTTCCCGTGCGACGTGGAACGATTCTGCATCGCTGACTCGTTCCCAGTCGTCCACGTATTGACTGGTGAAAGTCTTCGGCACGAAGTCTTCGCCAATGCCTTCGACTTTCCACGGCTTGGGCGAGCCGCCGGAGAGTACGGATCCTTCGGGGTCGGCGCCGACGACCTTGATGGCGGGATTGCGTTCCTTCAAGTAGCGGCCGACGCCGGAGATGGTGCCGCCGGTGCCGACGCCGGCGACGAACGCCGTCACTTTGCCGCGCGTGTCTTCCCAGATTTCCGGCCCGGTAGTGCGGTAGTGAATTTCAGGGTTGGCGAGATTAGTGAACTGGTTGGGCCGCCAGGCGCCGGGAATCTCGCGGGATAGGCGATCGGCCACGCCGTTGTAGCTCTCGGGCGAATCCGGCGGCACGCTCGTCGGCGTGATGACGACTTCCGCTCCGTAAGCCTTCAAGAGGGCGATCTTCTCGTTCGACATCTTGTCCGGCAAGACGAAGATGCAGCGGTAATTGCGAACGGCGGCGACCATGGCTAGCCCGACGCCAGTGTTCCCCGCCGTCGCCTCGATGATGGTGCCGCCGGCTCGGAGCAATCCCCGCGCTTCGGCTTCGGCGATCATCGCCAGGGCGACGCGATCCTTGACGCTGCCGCCGGGGTTCATCATCTCGACCTTGACCGCGACCTTCGCTTGCAACCCCGCGATGAGCCGGTTCAGTAGCACGAGCGGCGTCCGCCCCACCGCATCCAGGATTGTGTCGAGCATGAAAAGCCTCCGCACAGGCAAGAATGCCTGTGCTACCTACAGAATCACCGCGTCCGCGTCAGCACGAAGCGGCCTCCATCCTTCCGCGAAGTGAAGGTGGCGTTGAAGTCAGTCGCGGTGGCGGTTGCCTCAGTGCGGTACTCGCCCATGAGCGGCAAGCGCTGGCTGGCGCCGAGCAGCACGACGCCGTCGCCGGTCCCCTCGACGTGCATCTTCGTGGCATAACGGAACGGAATCACGCGGGCGAACCGGCCGCGGAACACCACGCGATACGTATTGGCATCGAGTTGCCGGAAGCGGCCGTGCAGCGGGCCAGTGTGGCCGTTCTTGTCGCTGACCCAGTAACCGGACCACTTGCCGTTGAGGGCCGGCGGTTGGGCCGACGCGATTCCTGCGAACGCAAACAGAACGACCGCGGCGAACGAAAGGCGAAGCATGAAGGCGACTCCCGGTGTGCGATGCGCCGAAATTGGCCACCGAAGTTCATCTTATCAAGGCAGCGTCACCTTGATCTGGGCTTCCTTCCGCAACTTCGCCACCAATTCGGCGCGATAATCGTCCGCGAACGTCTCGCGAACCTCGTCCTTGCACTTTTCGTATTGCGACGGCTGGCCCGGCTTGCGCTCGGCGACCAGAATCAGATGCAAGCCAAACTCGGTCTCGACGATGTCGCTCAATTCGCCAGGTTTCAGGGCGAATGCGACCTTCGTGAAGGCCTCGTCCATGAAGCTTCCCTTCCGCGGCAAGAAGCCGAGATCGCCGCCCGTCGCGGCCGTCGGGTCCTGGGAATGCTTCCGCGCCGCGGCCGCGAAGTCGATCTTCTTGGCGAGTATGTCGGCGCGGATGGCCGCGAGCTTGGCCCGCGCCGCTGCCTTCTCGCCCGGCGTGGCCCGCGGACTGACGGCGAGTATGATGTGAGTCGCCTTCACCTCGACGCGGTCGAAGTACTCCTTGTTCGCCGCGTAGTATTGCTTCAAGCGTTCTTCGGGGACGTTCTTTTTGACGTAGCCATCGAGTTGCTGCATCGCCGCCCACGATTCGCGGAGTGACGCCTCTGTCTGCTGCGATTGCTTGAGGAACTCGGCGAGCGTCTTGCCTTGCCGCTCGAGGGCATGCGTGAATGCTCGCAGTTGCTTGTCGATCTCCGCGGCATCGACCGGAGGGGCATTCTTCGCCAAGAACTGCTTGAGCAATAGTTCATCGATGAGTGCCGGAAGCACTTCCTTGCGCATCTGTTGCCGCTGTTCCTCGGTGAGGAGAAGGAAATTGAACTTCGCTCGCAGCACGGCGTCGAGTTGCGCGACGCGAATGGTCGCGCCATTCACCGTGGCGGCCGCGGGATCGGCCTCCGGCTTGGGTGGCTCGGCCGCGGCGATTCCAGCGCAAACGAGCAGAGCGGCCAGGCGAATTCCGATTGGCGGCATGGCATCGTCCCCGCGGGAAAAGCGTAAACGCCGCCGCATAGCCGATGACACGCACCGGAACAAGCCGGATTAGCCGCGACGCGGAGTCCGGAGCGGAGCGCTCGGCTGTGCCTCGCGGCTAACCACGGTAGTTTGAACTCCCTAGATTGAGTAGATGCTGCGCATCACCGGTGGGAAAGTTTACGATCCCACCAATAACATCGACGGCGTCGTTCAAGACATCTGCATCGACGATGGCCGCATCGTCGAGACCGTCCCGTCGGGTCATGGCCGCACCATCGACGCCTCGGGGATGATCGTCTTCCCGGGCGGCGTGGACGTGCATACGCACGTGGCCGGAGCGGCGTTGAACTTCGCCCGCGGCCTAATTCCCGAGCAGCACCGCAAGGCCGCCCCGTTCATGCGCCGACCCGGCCGCCGCGCCGGCATGGGCGGCGTCACACCCTCCACCTTCGCCACCGGCTACCTCTACGCCGGCATGGGCTGGACCACCGTCAACGAGGCTGCGGTTCCAGTCCTTTCCGCCAAGCACACGCACGAGGAACTCCGCGACACGCCCATCGTGGACAAAACCTGCTGCGTGCTCATGGCCAACAACGAGATCGTGCTCGACTTACTCGAAGCCGGCGAAGTGGAGCGGGCCAAGCACATCGTGGCCTGGTTGATCTGGGCCGCGAAGGCGTACGGCGTCAAGGCGGTCAATCCCGGCGGCGTCGAAGCCTGGAAGTACGGCAAGAACGCCAGCACGCTCTTCGATCCCGTGCCGGGCTATAATAAAGTCACCCCGGCGATGATTATTTCCAAGCTAGCTGGCATCATCGACGATCTCAAACTTCCGCATCCCATCCATCTCCATTGCAATAATCTCGGCACGCCGGGAAATGTCAGTACGACATTGGAAACCATGAAGGTGTTGGAAGGGAATCGGGCTCACCTGGCTCACCTCCAATATCATGCCTATTCCGGCGACGGCTGGGAAACCATCGGCTCGGCATCCGTCCAAGTCGCCGAGTATTTCAATGCCCACAAGAATCTCACTACCGACGCCGGGGCCGTGCTATTCGGCAACACGGTTACCATCACCGCCGACGGGCCCTGGCAGCACCTGCTGCACCAACTTACCGGGAAGAAATGGTCCAATCTCGACGTCGAGAATGAAACCGGCTGCGGGGTGGTGCCCTACGCCTACAAGCCCGGCAGCCCGGCCAATGCCGTGCAATGGGCGGTCGGCCTCGAACTGCTCTTGCTCATCGACGACCCCTGGCGAATCTACCTCACGACGGACCATCCCAATGGCGCCGCCTTCTGGCGCTATCCCGAGATTATTCGCTTGCTGATGGATGCCGAGTTCCGCAAAGAACAGATCAAGACCATTACGCCGAAAGTGATAAAGCGGATCGTGCTGCCGGAGTTGACGCGCGAATATACATTATATGAGATTGCGATTATCACATCGGCTGGGCCGGCGCGAGCGCTCGGCTTGCCCCAGAAGGGCCATCTGGGCATTGGCGCCGATGCCGATATCGCCATTTACAACGAGAATAAAAACATCGCTGACATGTTCGCCTATCCACGCTATGTCATCAAGGGCGGTACGATCGTCGTGGAGGAAGGCGAACCCCGCAATACCGTGGATGGGCACTCGTACGTCTTCAAACCGCAATACGACGAGTCGATCGAAGATTACTTGCGGCCGGTGTTCCAACAGTTCTACACCATGTCGTTCGACAATTATCCGGTGGAAGAGAGCCGCGTGCACGGGATGAAACGCGTGGAGAGTCCGTCATGATTTCGCTTTCGCTCAAAGAGCACCCGACGGTGCCGCTGGAGGCGGAATGCATTTCGCCCGATGTGATGGCGAACTTGTTTGAAGCGGAGTTGGCGGCGTTGCCGGTGTTCCTGGGGAAGCGGCGGCACAATCTCGCCGATTTCTTCACCATCTCAGGCAGCGGCAGCGACGAGATCGAACTGAACGGCGACGCCGGCCGCGTCAAATGGGTCGGCAAAGGCATGACGCGCGGCCGCATCGCCGTTCGCGGCAACGTCGGCATGCATCTCGGCGCCTACATGTCCGGCGGACGCATCGATGTCAGCGGCGATGCCGGCGACTGGGTTGGCGGCGAAATGAAGGGCGGCCTGATCCACATTCGCGGCAGCGCCGGTGGGCAGCTGGGGGCTGCTTATCGAGGCAGCATCACCGGCCTCGATGGCGGCGCGATTCTCGTCGACGGGACCGCCGGCATCGAACTCGGCATGCGCATGAAGCGCGGGCTCATCGCCGTCAAAGGGCAAGTCCGCGACTTCGCCGGCTTGCAAATGAAAGGCGGGACAATCGCGTTGATGAACGGCGCCGAACTTCGCCCCGGCGCCTGGATGCTCCGCGGCACCATCATTACATTAAAACCGGTGCGATTGCTTCCCACGTTCGCACCTTCAGGAATGTACAATCCGACATTCCTGAGTATTTATGCAAAGCATCTGCATCAATTCGGTTTCGAATTGCCGTTCGATGTGAGATCAGGTTCGTATCAACGCTATGCCGGAGATGCGGCCGTACCCGGCAAAGGCGAGATACTCGAATGGGTCGGCGCTTGAGCCCACCGCGACGGCATCACGCGCCAGAGATAGGCCTCAATTCCCACGGCGGCCGCGAAGATTGCCACGCTTCCCCACTGCGATAATGTCAGTCCGAGGCCGACCGTCGGTTCGATGCGGATCGATTCGTTGACGAACCGGTGAATCGCATATCCGATCATACATAGCACCATCAATTCACCATCGTGATGCCGGAACGGATAGTACGCCAATAACAAGAAGATCAGCAGCACCATGCTGAGGGTTTCGTACAGTTGGGTGGGATAGAGGCCGATGGTGCGCGGCGCGAATGGCGCGAGCGCAAGCTCTTCGCCGCTGCGGAGGACGGTGAGTTGCAGTTCGTGTTGGCCGCGCGGCCAGTCGCGAACTCGTTCGGAGAGTGCGTCGGAATCGATGATCTGCACGCCGGCCAGCGGCCGATCGACGACGCGGATGGCGTCGCCATAAGCCTTGGGATCGTCGAAGGCGACGGAGCGGTCTGGGGCGTCGGTTTCCTTGGCGCCGGGCTGACGGCGCAGTTCGGCGAGGGCCGCGGCGACCTTGTCCGCCGAACCGATCGCCTCCACGACGATGGCATTCGGTTGGCCGTTCATCTGGACGATGCGGTCGCCGGGCTTCAATCCCGCTTGGGCCGCGGCCGAACCGCGTTCGACCGCCGCGACGACGGAACGCGGATCGGCCGCATTGACGGCTCGATCTCGAGGGAGCAGCGTGAACCCAGTCGAAGATTGTAACCCATACTCGCGGACGAGTTGATCGCGGGCATGGGCGGGGAGCAACGGGAAGTGGGCGCTGCCGAGCGGCACCGGCACGGATTGTTCAAGGGCGACCTGGCCCCAGCAGCAGCCGTTCAGGTAGCAGCCGATGCGGCCGATGGCGAGCCCCATGGCCAGCACGGGGGCCATCGCGTCGGCGAGTTGCCAGCCGGAGATTTTCAGCCGCCGCATCACGAACCAATAGAAGAGGCCGTAACCGATGACGCCGCCGAGCGCCGAGCCGTAGAAAATGATGCCGCCCTTCCAGATCTGCAAAAAAGCGATGGCCAGCGAACCGAGGTCCTTGTTCGGAAACTGGTTGGCATACTGGATCATGTAGAGGACGCGGGCGCCGATCAACCCGGCGACGAATAGCCAGATCACCATGTCTTGCACTTTTTCGCGAGGCAAAGGCGTGCCGGGAACGCGCTGACTCCGCCGCGTCGCCCAGATGGTCGCGGTAATGAACGTAATGAACAGCATCTCCCCGAACCCGGAGACGGCGATGCCTTCCGGCGGGATTGCATCCCACCAGCCCTGGAAAATCGGGAT
>DATNBQ010000248.1:0-2031 GCA_035571955.1 Urbifossiella sp.
CACGAACGGTTCGGCGGTGGCTTGCGCTTCTTTGGTCTTGTTCAAGCGCAGTTCCATTTCAGCCTGGTCGCAGCGAGCGCGAGCGGCCCACTCGGTATCTGGAGGCGTCTTCTTTTCGAAGGCATCGCGGGCCGCGGTGAACTGCCTCACCGCCTCATTGAACTTGCCGTTGGCGTTCTGCGTCCGCTGCTGCATCTCGTTCGGCTTGGCGATTCCCTGGGCGAGTTCATTGTGGCCGAGGCCGCGCTGAGCGACGCCGAGGTAATAAAGGGCCAGCGCGCGATCGGCGAATGCCTTCTCGTTCGCCGGAGGCCCGAACGCCTCGATGGCTTTCTGGTAATCGGGCGGCTGGATGTCGAGCAAGGCAAGGCCGAGGCCATAACGGGCCGCATGGACGTTCTTGTGGCCGCCGAACTTCGTCAGAAACTCGCGAAAGCGGTCGGCGGCGAAGGGATAGTTCGCATCGTTATAAGCTTTCTGACCGGCCGCCAGGAGCATCGCGGCCTGTTGGTCCGGCGTGGGCTGGGCCGCGGCCGGCTTGGCCGACAACGCGAATGCCGCGACAACGAGTGCGAAAGAGGAAATGCGGTGCGATAAGGGCATCAGGCAGACTCCATCGGCGAACCCGCCGCGGCGGGTGAACGGGAGTGGGAGCCGGCGGGGCGGCGCCGGCGGGCACGGCCAACAATCCTTGAAGCCGGGCCCGGCGGGGGATCAACCGTCGAGGCTCGGGAAGCTCGGCGGCGGATCGGGACGGTGATGGGTGGGAACCCCGATCCGCGCTATTCGAACCATCTTGCCATCGCGCGGCGGGTCCGTCAACGGGCGAGAGGTACAAATCCCGCAATCGTTACAGATTAATGCGATCCTTCCTTGACCTGGTTGCGGTTCCATTTGGGGATGATAACGACGAGATCGCGGCGGCCGCTCGGCACACACTGGCAACTGAGCCGCGATTCCGGCGTCAGGGCCGGCGCCTGGTCCAGTTCGTCTTCTTCGTCTTCCGTGGCGGGCGAACAGGTCTCCAGGCCGCTTTGCACGTAGACGTGACAGGTGGAGCAGGCACAGACGCCGCCGCAGGAGTGATTGATTGCGACGCCGGCTTCGGTGGCGATGTCGAGCAGGCTGCCATCCAGGCCGATCGCGCCGAAGGGAAAAGTCGCGGGGTCGACGGCCACTTCGGTGCGCACGCCGGTCTCCTCGTCGACGAACGCGACGGTGAACGCCTGGACGGGCCGCGCGGTCGCGACTTTCTCGATGTACGGATTGACGCCGGCCATGAAGGGTAGATTCCTTGGTTTGGGTGGCGCCGGCTTCCAGCCGGTGCCACCCATGAATCGGAGCACCGTCAGGTTTGGTTTTTGGTGGCACAGGCATTCTTGCCTGTGCTCCGAAACTTGCACAGGCAAGAATGCCTGTGCCACCCATGAATCACTACGACTTCTTGAACTCCGACTTATCGATATTGTACTGGGCGATCTTGTCCGTGATGGATCGCCGCGACAACCCCGTGATCTTCGCGCATTTGCCGACGTGGCCGTGGGTCCGCCGCAGCGCTTTGCGTAAATAGCGCTCCTCGAACGCCGCCGTGATCGCGGCCATCTGTTCCGGCAACTTCCGGTGCAGGTCGACGTGGAACGGGTTCTTGCTCACGGCCCGGCCGGCAATGTCCGCCGGCAAGTTCTTGGGCTGGATCACTCCGTCGCGCGTCGTGATGCAGGCCCGCTCAATGGCGTTTTCCAACTGGCGTATGTTGCCCGGCCACGGCGCCTTCATCAGCATTGCCATCGCTTCGTCGCTGACCTGCGGCGGCTTCGCGCCGGAGCGAGCGTACTTCTGGCAAAAGTGATTCACCAGCACCGGGATGTCTTCGGGCCGCGATCGCAACGGCGGCAAGTCGATCCGCACCACGTTCAATCGGAAGAAGAGGTCGTCGCGGAATTTCTCCTCGCGGATCAGCGTTTCCATGTTGCGGTGGGTCGCCGCGATCACGCGGACGTCGATATCGATCGGATCGCTGCCGCCCACCCG
>DATNBQ010000249.1:0-4472 GCA_035571955.1 Urbifossiella sp.
TAATCGTTCATGGACTACCAGACGCAGGAACACGATGTCATCGTGATCGGGGCCGGGGGGGCCGGGCTCCGCGCCGCCATCGAGGCGTCGGCGATGGGCGTCTCCGTCGGGCTCATCTGCAAGTCGCTGCTCGGCAAGGCGCACACCGTGATGGCCGAGGGCGGCATCGCCGCGGCCCTCGCCAATGTCGACAACCGCGACAACTGGAAGGTCCACTTCGCCGACACCATGCGCGGCGGCCAGTACGTGAACAACTGGCGGATGGCCCAGCTTCACGCCCAGCAGGCCCCGGCCCGCGTCAACGAACTCGAAGCCTGGGGGGCCGTCTTCGACCGCACCCCGGACGGCAAAATCCTCCAGCGCAACTTCGGCGGGCACAAATATCCGCGCCTCGCCCACGTCGGCGACCGCACCGGGCTCGAACTCATCCGCACCCTGCAAGACCACGGCATCCACAAGGGCATCCAGGTTTACATGGAGCGCACCGTCGTGCGCCTTCTGAAAGATGGCGACCGCATCGCCGGCTGCCTCGCTTACGACCGCGAGCGCGGCCGCTTCACCGTCTTCAAATGCAAGGCCCTGGTGCTTGCCTCCGGCGGACTCGGCAAAGCGTACAAAATCACCTCGAATTCGTGGGAATGCACGGGCGACGGCGTCGGCCTGGCCTATGACGCCGGGGCCGAACTCATCGTCATGGAATTCGTCCAGTTCCACCCGACCGGCATGATCTGGCCGCCCTCGGTGCGCGGCATCCTCGTCACCGAAGGCGTTCGCGGCGAAGGCGGCGTGCTGCGGAATAAGGAAGGCAAGCGGTTCATGTTCGGCGACATTCCGGAGAACTACCGACCGCAGACCGCCAAGGACGAGGAGGAAGGCTTCAACTACGTGCTCGGCGACAAGAATTGCAACCGCCCGCCGGAACTCTTGACCCGCGACCACGTGGCCCGCTGTATCGTTCGGGAGGCCCGCGAAGGCCGCGGCAGCCCGCACGGCGGCGTCTTCCTCGAACTGCAAACCTTCGCCGAGTGGTACGGCAAAAAGAAATCGGGCTTCAACGCCGAGGCCCACTGGAAGAAGAAGTTGCCGAGCATGTACCACCAGTTCAAGGAACTCGGCGGCCTCGACATCACCAAGGAAGCGATGGAAGTGGGCCCGACGACGCACTACGCGATGGGCGGAGTCCGCGTCGATGCCGACACGCAAATGTCGAAGATCCCGGGGCTCTTCGCCTGCGGCGAATGCGCCGCGGGAATCAACGGCGCCAACCGCCTCGGCGGCAACTCGCTGTCGGACCTGCTCGTACTGGGGAAACTCGCCGGCGAACACGCGGCCCAGTACGCTAAGAGCGCCGCGTCTCCGAAAACCATCGACGGCGAGATCGAATCCGCCGCCAAGTGGTCGCTCGCTCCATTCGACCGCGAAGGCCCCGAAGGCCCCTTCCAGATCATGTACGATCTGCAGGACATGATGCAGGACCTGGTCGGCATCGTCCGCAAGGAAGACGAGATGCTGAGGGCCCTGGACGGTCTGGAGAAACTGAAGGCCCGGGCGGCCCAGTGCAAGGTGGTCGGCCACCGCGAATACAACCCCGGCTGGCACACCGCAATCGACCTGCACAACCTGCTGACGGTCTCCGAAGGCATCGCGCGGGCGGCGATTCTGCGGAAGGAGAGCCGCGGCGCCCAGTTCCGCGACGATTACCCGACCAAGAATACCAAGGAATTCGGCAAGGTGAACACGGTGATCTGGAAGGGCGGCGACGGTTCGATGCAGATTCGTTGGGAGCCGATCGCCCCGATGCCGCAGGAACTGAAGGATGCCATCGCGGCCGAGGCCGGCGGCAAGCTGCCGGAAGAACTCGTTTAGCCGCGACGCGGAGTCTGCGTAGCGGAGCGCGACGACTTGTGCCACCGCGCTCCCCGTTGGGTCGCGGCTAATCGAAAGGTGTACGTAATGGCGAACGCCACTTTCCGCGTCTGGCGCGGCAATTCTTCCAAGGGCGAGTTCCACGACTACAGCGCCGAGGTCGGCGAGGGCATGGTCGTGCTCGACGCCATCCACCAGATCCAGGCCACCCAGGCCCCGGACATGGCCTGCCGCTGGAACTGCAAGGCCGGCAAGTGCGGCTCCTGTTCCGCCGAGATCAACGGCATGCCCAAACTCATGTGCATGACCCGTCTCGACACACTCGACACCACGCAACCGATTGTCGTCGAACCAATGCAGGCGTTCCCGTCCATCAAAGACCTGGTGACGGACGTGTCATGGAACTACGAGGTGAAGAAGAAGATCGCCCCATTCAAGCCGCGCAAGCCGGACAATGCCGACGGCACCTGGAGGATGCAGCAGGAAGACGCGGACCGCGTTCAGGAATTCCGCAAGTGCATCGAGTGCTTCCTGTGCCAGGATGTGTGCCACGTGCTCCGCGACCACCACAAGCACGAGCAGTTCATCGGCCCCCGGTTCCTGGTGTACACCGCCGCGATGGAGATGAACCCGCTCGACACCGCCGACCGCATTCCGCAATTGAAAGAAGACTACGGCATCGGCTACTGCAACATCACCAAGTGCTGCACCAAGGTCTGCCCGGAGCACATCACCATCACGGACAACGCGATCATTCCCCTGAAGGAGCGCGTGGTCGATGAGTATTACGATCCGGTCTTGAAGTTGATTCAGCTAGCCTTCCGGCCGCGGAAGAAAGAAGGTTAGCCGCGACACGAAGGAAACGTCACATGGTATACTGAATGCAGGCCCTGAGGGAGAACTAATATGGCGCCTGAGCAACTGCGTGGCATGCTGCGGAAACAGCCGTTTCATCCATTCCGCCTCGTGATGTCCAACGGCAATACCTACGATGTGATGGGCCCGGAATGGATGATTGTGACTGCTCGTTCGTCCGCGGTCGGCTATCCCGGTGAGTCCGGCGATGGCGATGTCATCCATTGGCTCGACAACGACCACATCGCCGAGGCGAAGCCGCTCGAGGCCGAACCCGTTCATTGAGTCTGTTAACGCCGCGATCCAGCGGGGAGCACGCTGCACTCCCCGCGATCAAGAACCTCACTTCAAAGGCGAATAGTCCGTCGGCTTCATGAACACCGAGACCACCTTCTCGGTGAGGGAGCCGCCTCCCTTCACTTCGCTCGCCTTCTTCGCCGCGATCCAGGCCGGATCCTTCGCGAACGCCGCGAACGATTGCTTCGCATCTGCTTGGCTCTTGTGGGCCAGCAGGTAAACCAGCGTCCGCTCCGCGTCCTTCGAGCCCGGCAACAGGTGCCAGTAGACGATGTTCGTCATGCCGTGCTCTTCGAATAGCTTGATGGTGTGGTCCTTGAAGCGGTCGTCGAGGGTGCCGAGATTCCCTTTCGTCGTCGTGTAAGTCCGCAGTTCGAAGACGCGATCGCCCTTGGTTTCGAGCTTCAGCGACGGCGAATAATCCGTCGCTTTCAGGAAGAGAGCGTCCACCTTGTTCACGAGTTTGCCGTCCTTGGTGGTCTCGGCGTAGACTTTCTTCCAATCCGGATCGGCCAGGAACGCCTTCCACGACTTGTCGCGGGCTTCCTTGCTCGGGTAGATCATGAAGTAAATGAGGCGGGTATCCTTGGCATTATCGATCGGCGTGAAGTAGCCGCCGTTGGTCATGCCGTGCTTCTCGAACAGCTTGACGGTGTGGTCCTTGAAGCGGGCGTTCAGAGCGTCGAGCTTGCCGGGGTTGACGTGATACGTGCGCAGTTCGTACACGCGGGTATCCTTGTCGTCGGCAAGGGAGGGTGCGGTGAGGATCAGGGCGAAGGCGAACGCGGTGGCAGCCAGTCGCATGGGGAATCTCCGGGGGTGAGGAAACCACGGACTGGTTTAGCGAGCGGCTTCTTGGGTGGCACCGGCTTCCAGCCGGTGTTCGATTCCTTGCACCGGCTGGAAGCCGGTGCCACCCAATCCGCTGCAAAAACCTGCTCCTCGGTTTGCGGCCTGACCGACTGCGGATAAAGTCTGTGAGATGGCCACGGACGTTGTGATTGTCGGGGCGGGGTTGGCCGGGCTCGCCTGCGGTCAGCGCCTGGCTGCGTGCAGCATCTCGTTTCAGATCCTCGAAGCGGCCGATCGCCCCGGCGGCCGCCTTCGCACCGATGTCGTTGCTGGCTGCCGCCTCGATAACGCATTTCCGTATCACTTCCCGGAGGCTCCCGAAACGCGGCGGCTACTCGCGGACCTGCCCTTGGATTGGAAGCCGTTCTCGCAAAGCGTCATGGTTCGCTGCGATGGCCGGTTCCATCCCGTCGCCGACCCGCGCCAACAGCCTCTGATCGCTTTTGAAGAAGTCATGCATCCCCTGGGTACTCGCCGCGACATCGCGCGAGTGCTCCAGCTCTTGCAGAAACTTGAAGAATCCGCCGACCCCGCTGCCCACGACGAACGCCTCGCGCTCGACTGGCTGCGGTGGAACGGCAAGCTAAGTCCCGCGATCATCG
>DATNBQ010000250.1:0-22117 GCA_035571955.1 Urbifossiella sp.
GCCGACGTCGAGCATCGTTCGCCCGCCGACGGGGTATACGCCCTGACGCCGCCCCGCGGTCTCTTTAACGAGAGTGCATGCGGCGGCGATCGACTCCGGCCGATGAACGGACAACGGGCCGAACCCTTCTATGACAATCGATTCGTTCATCGGAGGATCACTTCTCCATGTCGTCGAGCCAGTGCGTAACGATGGCGGCGAAATAGGTTCCCCCGGCGGACGACGCTTCGCCCGGCTTGACGCCGTAACCGCCGTCCTTGTTGCGGCACGACGCGATGAATTCGCGCATGGCGGCGCGCTTCTTCGGCCGTTCCTTCATGAGCATGAAGGCCCGCATCACGCGGTAAGTCGATTCCAGGTCCGAGCCCTTGGCGCCGCCGCGGCCGTAACCGCCGTCGCTCCACTGGCCGGCCTGAAGCACGTCGTCGAGTTTGGTGGGGTTGACGAATTTCCGGCGCGGGATGCCAAGGCGCAGCTTCAATGCCGCGGCGGAACCGGTCTCGCGCGGCATGGCGTCCCCTTCCCCGGCTGCCCCGGTCGGCCCCAGGTGCTTGTCGGCCAGTTCGATCCACGGCTTCAAATCGAAGGGGCAGTTCTTCACGCCCCACGCTTCGATGGCCGCCGCGGCAATCCGCGCGTCCTCGAACGTCTTGACGTTATCCTTCAAGTAATCCATCGCCATGCTGTACTTGTCGCGGGGAATGCTCAGATCGACGGCGACCATGACGCCGATGCTGGTGAGCGCGACGCTCGATGGTTTGCCGTTGGGCATGTCGGCAAAGCTGCCGGTCTTCGGATCGTAACAGGCCATGACGAAACCAACGGTGTCCTTGACGTTGGGAACGGCCTCGGCGACGGGCTTTCCGCTGACGTAGTGCAGCGCCCGGACGGCGGCGATGGTGTCCGACAGGTTGGCCTGCTCTTGCTTGGGGCCGGGGGCGAACCCGCCGTTCGGCCGCTGCAGCGTCTTGAGAAATCGGAGCGTGGCGAGCTTCTGGTCGACCGATTTTTGAATGTCCGCCGTCTGGGCCAGTGCCAACGACGCGGCGAATGCAGTTAGCAACAGCGCGAAAGCGCGATTCATGACAATCTCCCGTTCAACTGCCCTTCGGTCGGAATGCCTTCACCACGGCTTCGTTGGTCGTCAGGAACGGGCCGCCGATCAAATCGATGCAATACGGCACGGCCGGGAAGACGGCCAGCAGGCATTCGCGAATCGCCGCCGGCTTGCCCGGCAAGTTGACGATCAGCGATTGGCCGCGAATCCCCGCGGTTTGCCGCGACAGGATCGCCGTCGGCACCGACCGCAGCGATACTTGCCGCATCAGTTCGCCGAACCCCGGCATCATCTTGTCGCAAACGGCCTCGGTGGCCTCGGGCGTGACGTCGCGCGGCGACGGGCCCGTCCCGCCAGTCGTCACAACAAGACAGCACCCTTCCTGGTCGCACAGTTCCTTCAGATTCAATTCGATGATCGACCGCTCGTCCGGAATCAGCCGCGGCACGGCTTCCCATTCGCACGACAGCATTTCTTGAAGGCACGCGCGAATCGCCGGCCCGCCGCGGTCCTCATAGACCCCCTGGCTCGCGCGATCCGAGATGGTGACGATGCCGATCTTCATCGGTTTCAAACTCGGGGTCCGGATTTGGAGCGGCCTTATTTCACGACTCGATTATACTACTGGTCACCCCCAAATCCTGAATGCCGAATCCTGAAATGAGAACCTGGACATTCCAATCGGCCGGCAGTCTGCTCTTCGGCCGCGATGCCATCGAGCAACTACCGGACATCGCGCGCGGCCTCGGGGCCAAACGCGTCTACATCGTCACCGATGCGATTCTGGCCCGGGCCGGGACCGTGGAGAAAGTGGCGGGGAATCTGCGCGGCGCGGACATCGCGCACGATAGCTTCCACGTCAACAAGCCCGAGCCGTCCGTGGAGATCGTTCGCGAGGCGGCCGCCCAGGCCAAGGCCTTCGCCCCGGATGCGATTCTCGGCCTGGGCGGCGGCAGCAACATGGACACGGCCAAGCTCGTCGCACTGGTGCTGGCCCACGGCGGCGACCCCACCGATTACACCGGCGATTGCCGCGTCCCCGGCCCCGTCACGCCCCTCATCTGCGTTCCCACCACGGCCGGCACTGGCTCGGAAGTCTCCGCTGCCGCCGTCTTCGGCGATACGCAAAAGCAGATCAAGGTCTCGTGCCTGAGTCCATTCCTGCGGCCCGACGCCGCGGTCGTCGATCCACTGTTAACCGTGTCGTGCCCGCCCAAGGTCACGGCCGATTCCGGCATCGATGCCCTCACGCATGCGATCGAGGCCTTCACGGCCTGTTACAACGATGCCTTCCCGCTCCCCTCCGGCGAACGGAGCGTTTACCAGGGGAAGAACCCGATGGCCGATGCGATGGCCCGCGAGGCGATCGTGCTGGTCGGCAAATTCCTGAGGCGGGCGGTGAAGGACGGCAGCGATCTCGAAGCGCGCGACGGCATGTCGCTGGCTGCGACTCTGGCCGGCCTCGCGTTCTCCAATTCCGGCGTCGCCCTGGTGCACGCCATGGAATACCCGGTCGGCGGGGCGGTGCACGTCTCGCACGGCGCCGGCAACGGCTTGCTCTTGCCGTTCGTGATGAAGTACAACCAATCCAAGCGAGTGAGCGAGTTCGCCGCCATCGCCCGCTTGCTCGACACGGACGACGCAATCCGGGAGGTGGAGCGATTGCGCGAGGCGATCGGCATTCCGCTGCGGCTGCGCGACATTGGCGTGAAGGAAGCGATGCTGCCGAGTTTCGCCGACAAGGCATTCGCCATCAAGCGGCTGATGCGCGTCAATGCGCGGATGCCGCAAAACGAAGGCGAAATCCTCGACATCTACAAGGCCGCGTTTTAACGTATGTTTAGCCGCGAGGCGGAGCCGAGCGCTCCCAATGTGCCATGGCCGAGCAACCGTCGCAAGCCGTGCAAGATTACCTCAAGGCGATCCATCGCCTTGGCGGCGACGACGGTATGGTCTCTCCGGCGGACATCGCCGCGGAACTCCACGTCAAGGCCCCGTCTGTCACCGGCATGCTCAAGCGGCTCGCCGACGCCGGCTGGATCACTTACACTTCGGGCGCCGGTGCCCAACTCACCCCCGAAGGCCTGGCCGAAGCGCTCCGCGTTATCCGCCGCCATCGCCTCGTCGAACTCTTCCTGACTGAAGCGTTGAAACTCGACTGGAGCGAGGTGGACGCCGAGGCCGAAGCGCTCGAGCACGCGATTTCGCCGCGGCTCGAACAGGCGATCGCCGACTACCTCGGCGAACCACTCGAAGATCCGCACGGCCACCCGATCCCTTCCCGAACAGGCGAACTGCGTCGACGCGACCTGAAGCGCCTCTCCGAATTCCGCGCCGGCCAAACGGCCATCATTCGCGAAGCCCAGGACGACCACCCGGAACGGCTCCGCCACTGGCAGGAACTCGGCCTCACGCCGGGCGCCCAGGTGCACATCACCCATTACCAGCCGCTGGACGACCTATTTGAAGTGGAGGTCGGCGGCCGAGTGATCCGTCTCGGCAGCGAGGGGCTCTCCGGCCTGCGCGGCGAACTGCTGGGCTAGCAACTTCAAGCAAGGAAACCTCCGAGCCAACCAGCCCCCGCCTCTGCCCGTTGGGGAGAGGCCGCCGTCTCGCGCTAGCGAGATGGCGGGTGAGGGGTCTTGTTACATCTAAAGCCCCTCACCCGGTTTGCTCGCTGCGCTCGCAAACCACCCTCTCCCCAGCGGGGAGAGGGTCAAAAAAAGGTGGTCGGTGGCTTGAATACGGCTTTTCCCATCCGACCATCGATCAACTCTCGCCCCGGCAGCGCTTCCGGCATACAACACGTCAACTCGGCTCTTCGATTCTTCCCATCCCCGTGCGACTTCCTCGCCGCGGAACTCCGTCTTCAGCGAGAACCATCATGGCCGTCACCAACTTGAAATCACTCGTTGCCAAGCTGAACGCTCCGTCGCGGCGGGCGCTGGAAGCGGCGGCCGGGCTGTGCGTCTCGCGCACCAATTACAACGTCGAACTGGAGCACTGGCTGCTCAAGCTGGCCGAGCCGAGCGACGGCGACCTGCCGCGCATCTTCAAACACTACAGCATCGACGCCAGCCGGGTCGTTCGCGAACTGACCCGTTCCCTCGACGGCCTGAAGACCGGCAACGCCCGTGGTCCCGAACTTTCCGCCGATGTCATCGACCTCATGCGTGAAGCGTGGACGCTCGCTTCGCTGGAATACGGGGCGCGAAGCGTTCGCACCGGCTACCTGCTCGCGGCCTTGCTTTCCGATCGGGCGATGGCCCCGCGCGTGAAAACGAGTTCGCCCGAACTCGGCAAGATTCCCGCCGATCAACTCGCGCGGGACGTCAAGGCCCTCGTCGCCGGAACCGCCGAGGATGCCGCCGAACCGGGCGAAGGCGGGCCTTCCAGCAGCGGCGAACCGGGCCGCCCCGCTGTCGATTCCAAAACTCCCTCGCTCGATCAATTCACCTACGATCTCACAGCCCAGGCCAAGACCGGTAAACTGGACGCCGTGATCGGTCGCGACTTCGAGATCGCCCAACTCATCGACATCCTAACCCGCCGGCGTCAGAACAACCCAATCCTGACGGGCGAAGCGGGCGTCGGCAAAACGGCGGTGGTCGAGGGGTTCGCATTGAAGGTCGCGGCCGGCGACGTGCCGCCGCCCCTCAAAGGCATCCAGCTTCGCGTTCTCGACCTCGCGTTGCTCCAGGCCGGCGCCGGCGTCAAAGGCGAATTCGAGAACCGCCTCAAAGGCGTGATCCAGGAAGTGAAAAGCTCACCCGTTCCCGTGATTCTGTTCATTGACGAGGCGCACACGCTGATCGGCGCCGGCGGCTCGGCGGGCCAGGGCGACGCCGCCAATCTGCTCAAGCCCGCCCTCGCTCGCGGCGAACTCCGCACCATCGCGGCCACCACCCGCATGGAATACAAGAAGTACTTCGAAAGCGACCCCGCCCTCAAGCGCCGCTTCCAGGAAGTGAAGGTTGATGAGCCGACCGTCGAACTCGGCATCCTAATGATGCGCGGCATCGCGGGAATGTTGGAAAAGCATCACAAGGTTCGCATTCTGGATGAGGCCGTGGCCGAGGCCGTGCGGCTTTCCCATCGCTATATCACGGACCGACAGCTTCCGGATAAGAGCGTCAGCCTGCTCGACACGGCGTGTGCCAAGGTGGGTTTGAGCCAGTCGGCGACGCCGGCGCAGATGCTTGCCCGGCAGCGCGAAGTGGAACATGCCGAGCAAGAGATTCAGGCACTGGAGCGCGAGCAGGTGGCCGGCGCCGCCCACGACGCCCGTTTGAAGGAACTGCAGGAAGCGAAGGCGGCCGCCGAAGCCGCGCTCACCGAGGTGAAGACGCGGCTGGAAAAGGAGCGGGCGCTCGTGGAGGAAATCCGCGGCTTGCGCGAAAAGCTTGAAGGACAGGCCGCGGCCAAGGACAAAGAGAAACTCTCGGCGACGGACGTGGCCGCCGCGAAATCCGAGCTGGCCAGCAAGAATGCCGCACTCGCCGAACTGCAAGGCGAGCATCCGCTCGTTCATCCGCTCGTTACCGGGCAGGCCGTCGCTGAAGTCGTTTCCGGGTGGACCGGCATCCCTGTCGGCAAAATGGTCCGCAACGAAATCGATGCCGTATTGAAACTGACCGATCGGCTCGGCGAACGGGTGGTTGGGCAATCGCACGCCCTGGAAGCGTTGGCCCAGCGCATCCAGACCGCCCGCGCCGGCCTGGCCGACCCGCGCCGGCCCCTCGGCGTCTTCCTCCTCGTCGGACCCAGCGGCGTCGGCAAAACCGAGACCGCCGTCACTCTCGCCGAAACCCTCTACGGCGGCGACCGCAACCTTATCACCATCAACATGAGCGAGTACAAGGAAGATCACAAGATTTCCCGGCTAACTGGTTCGGCGCCGGGCTATGTCGGCTACGGCGAAGGCGGCGTCCTCACCGAGGCCGTTCGCCGCAAACCGTACAGCGTCGTGCTGCTCGACGAAGTGGAGAAAGCGAACGAATCGGTGCAGGAAATCTTCTACCAGGTCTTCGACAAGGGAACGCTGCAAGACGACAAAGGGAACGAGATCAACTTCAAGAACACGATCATCCTGCTGACGTCGAACGTGGGGACGGATACGATCGCCAAGGTCTGTGCCGACCCGGATACGTGCCCGGACGCGGCGGGGCTGGCGGCGGCGCTCCGCCCCGATCTGCTCAAGGCGTTCAAGCCGGCCCTGCTCGGCCGCATGACCATCGTGCCCTATTTCCCGCTCGGGGATGAAGTGGTGCGGAACATCATCCGCTTGCAACTGAAGCGAATCGCCGACCGCATTAAGCTGAACCACAAGGCGGAGTTCACGTACGACGCGGCCCTGGTGGATACCGTGGCGGGCCGCTGCAAGGAAGTGGAGAGCGGCGCTCGCAACGTGGATCACATCTTGACGGGGACGCTTTTGCCGGAACTGAGCCGCGAGTTCCTGACGCGGATGGCGGAAGGGCGCCCGGTGACGGCGGCCCACGTCGGCGTGGAAGGCAACCAGTTCAAATACAAGGTGAGCTAGATGATTAGCCGCGACCCAACGGGGAGCGAGAAGCGATCGCGCTCGGCTCCGCGGACTCCGCCTCGCGGCTAATCCACCTTTCTTGAATTGGAACGAGCCTGGCATTTCGTTACCATGTACTGAAAGTGTGGCAGCGGCCAGCCGACGATTTCGTGAATGCGCCGATCGGTTTGGTTCCACTGGCGCCGCTCGCCGATGTGAGGGAATCGGCTCTGCCGTCGCTCGTGGAACGGATGCGTAAGCGGATCGCCAGGCGATCCCATCGGCCTTTGGCGGCGAAACTCTGGTCGGCGAGTTACGTGTTGATGGGATTGCGGTACGAGACGGCGTGGATCGAGAGCCTACTTTCAGGGGTGCGGCAAATGGAAGAATCCGTGACTTATCAGGCCATCATCCGCCGCGGCGAAAAGAAAGGCCGAGAGCAAGGCCTTCGAGAAGAAGCACTCCGCATGCTTCTCCTCGCGGCTCAGCCCAAGTTGGGCGCACCCGGAAAACCGATCCGAGCGGCTCTCGATGCCATCACCGACGTAACGAGGTTCGAGCGTTTGGCCGCCCGTATTACCACCGCGTCATCCTGGTCCGAACTGCTGAAATCGAACTAACCTCCTTCCCCCTTTACCGGAGACCTTTCCCATGTCGAAGAAGTCCGTGCATCGGCGGTCGTTCATCGCGGCCAGCGCCGCGGCGGGCGCCGCGTTGTCGCTTCCCGCCAAGAGTTATGCCGCCGTCGCCGGCGCCAACGAAAAACTCAACGTCGCCTTCCTCGGCACCGGCGGCCGCTGCCAGCAGCACATCGACGTCATTGTCGATATGCGCGACGAAGGCAAACCCGTCGTTCCCTTCGCTGTCTGCGACGTGTGGGACGGCGACGAGAAGCTCGGCAAGCGCCGCAACGACAAAAAGAACCGCACCGGCCGCGGCCTCTACCCCAGCGCCAAAACCTGCGGCATCGCCATGGACGCCGGCAAAAACCGCATCAGCAAGAACTACCAGGCCATTCTCGAAAACAAAGACGTGGACGTGGTGCTGATCGCCACGCCGGACCACTGGCACGCCCGCATGGCCATTGATGCCATGGAAGCCGGGAAGTGCGTCTACATGGAAAAGCCGATGACCCGGACCATCGCCGAAGCGATCGCGGTCATCGACACCGCCGTGAAGAAGAACAAGGTGGTGACGGTCGGCGTGCAATCGATGGCCGACCCGACCTGGCGGGCCGCCCACGAATACATCGCCGCCGGCAACATCGGCCACGTCCTGCAAGGGCAGACCAGCTACTACCGCAATTACATCGGCGGCCAGTGGCGCTACTACCCGCTCGAATCGAGCATGACCCCGAAGACCATCGATTGGGACACCTGGCTCGGCTACAAGTTCAAGAGCGTGGACGGTTCGCCGCTCGGGCCCACCCCGAAGGAACAACCGTTCGACCGCGCCGTCTGGGCCCAGTGGCGCTGCTACTGGCCGTTCGGCGGCGGCATGTTCACCGATCTCTTCGTCCACCAGACGACGCACATGCTGGCGGCGATGGGGCTGCGCTTCCCGTCGCGCGTCGTCGGGGCCGGCGGCATCTATCTCGAGTACGACGGCCGCGATGTGCCGGACGTGGCCACCGTCGTGGCGGACTTCGAGCAGGGCGCCCAGTTCATCGTCTCGGCCACCATGTGCAACGACACGCAACTGGGTGAAGTGATCCGCGGCCGGCTCGCCACCATCAAGTTCGTGGGCGGCGGCGACTACATCAAGGGCTTCGACGTGTTCGCGCAGGGCCTCGCCGGTGGGCCGCAAAAGCCCAAGACCGACGACGGCTCCGAGAAGCCGGTTCACACGTTCCGCAGCGACAAGTCCGGCAACGCCACTTACGCCCTCTGGGAAAACTTCCTGGAATGCGTGCGGGCCAACAAGCGCGAAACGCTCAGCACGCCGGAACTCGGCGCCGCCGCCTTCAGCACCGTGAACATGGGCGTGCAAAGCTACCGGAACGGCAAGGTGCTGTTCTGGGATAAGGAGAAGCGGGCGCCGAAGGAAGCCGATTCTTCGTGGGCCAGCCAGTGGGAAGCCCGCAGCAAAAAGCACGGCAAGCCGAACAACATCCTCGGCTGGCACGGCGGCGATGCCGGCAACACGGTCGTTCCGCCGGATTACCAGAAACTCGGCGGCCCGTGGGTCAACGGCCAGGACCCTGCTTCCGGCGGCAGCCAGTAAGGGTTTAGCCGCGACGCGGAACCAGCGGAGCAGAGCGCTCCGTGGGTTCCGCCTCGCCGCGCACTTCTCGCAATTGATCTGTTCCGGTTCGGCGATTCTGCGTTATGTTTGTGTAACACTGCTCGTTGGTCACTCTCGGAATCGTCATGGAACAGCTGCTCACGCAGATCGGCGACATCCTCGCGCAGGTGTTCACGATCGAGAACTTCTTCAACCCGGAGGCCTGGAAGCAAGCGCTCTCCAGCCCCCAGGTCATCCTCGCCGCCTTCATCGTTCTCAACCTGATCGTCTTCACGGAAACCGGCCTCCTATTCGGCTTCTTCCTGCCCGGCGATTCGCTGCTGGTCACCGCCGGCGTCGTGGCGTACCTCGTCGGCTGGCCCATCCACGTTTTGATCCCCTTGCTCTGCCTCGCCGCCATCCTCGGCGATTCTTCCGGTTACCTGATCGGCAAACTCGCCGGCCCGCGGCTCTTCCGCAAGGAGAAATCGTTCTTCTTCCGCAAGGATTACCTCCTGGCCGCGCAGGAGTTCTACACGAAGCACGGCGGCAAAACCATCGTGCTGGCCAAGTTCGTGCCGTTCATCCGCACGTTCGCTCCCGTGGTCGCTGGGGCCGGCAAGATGCCCTATCGCCGGTTCCTGGCCTTTTCCGTCTGCGGGGCCATCGGCTGGATCAACAGCATGGTATTCCTCGGCTTCACGCTCCACCTGTGGCTCGATCCGATTTTGAAGCCGATTTTCGGCCCGGAGTTCCAAATCGCCAAGCACATCGACAAAGTGATTATCGTGGTGGTGGGAATCTCGGTGTTGCCGATCGTGCTGAAGGGCGGCCGCCGCTACCTGGCCAAGCGCAAATCGAACCGCCTGGCCTTAACCAATGCGCCGGCATCGGGTGTGTAGGGTGAGCGCCGGTTCCGTCTCGCGGCTAATCCGCCCGTTCATTTCCATGACTTGGCCGCTTCCTTTGTCCTCCTCGGCGTGGTAGGCTCGATGCGTTCCCTCCCTTCTTCCCGGAGACACACCGTGCAATCCCGCCGCGAATTCCACTCGCAGTTCCTCGGTTCGCTCGTCGCCTTCGGCCTCGTCGAAACGCTATGGCGCTGCGACCTCTTCGCCGACGCCGTCAAGCCGACCATCGACAAGTGGTTCCTCGAACTCGTCTCGATGTGTAAGGATCTCCGCGGCAAGAAGCTCACCGACGTCGAATTCCAGAAGCAATTGGAATCGCTGTACAAACGCGTCGACCTGAAGGCGCTCTGCCATCTGGTGAAACTGGACGAGATCGAGAAGAAGAAATTGCCGGAGAACGGAGCGCTCAGCACCGGGTTCGATCTGAAGGCGGTCGCGGGGTTGCCGGCGTCGCCAGGGTTCGGCAAGCAAATCTTCGGCTGCGGCAAAGGCCGCTCGGTCGTGCCCCACGGCCACGCCAACATGTGCACCGGCTTCATCGTCTTGAAAGGGAAGTTCCGCGGCCGCCACTACGACAAGGTCGAGAGCCACAAGGATCATTTCCTCATCAAGCCGACCATCGATCGCGACTTCGGCCCCGGCGAACTGAGCACCATCTCGGACCACAAGGACAACATCCACTGGTTCCAGGCCGTTTCGGGAACGGGGTACATTTTTAACGTGCACGTGAACGACTATGCCGAAGGTCTTGGATCGAGCGGGCGGTTGTATCTCGACCCGGATGGCGAGAAGGTTTCTGGCGGATTGATCAAGGCGCCGAAGATGTCGAGCAGCGCTTGCCACAAGAAATACGGATGATCGTTCGTTGGAGCGTTGGTGCCTTAGAGTGCGTTTCAAAAAAACTCACCCCCCACCCGTCGCATCGCTTGCGCGATGCGACGACCTCCACCACAAGGGGGGAGGTGTATCAAACCAGGCTCTTTCTCCCCCCTTGTTGTGGGGGAAGTCGCCATCGAGCAAAGCGAGATGGTGTGTGCTGGGAAATCCCGAAACGCACTCTCGGCTTGCCGGCGCTCAGGCCGAGGGCTTGTCCAGAATCGGCACGGGGAACTCGACCTTGCCGATGCGAACGTCGTCGCGGCCAATTGAGACGACGCTGAGCGCGGAGCCGACCGGCGCTTCCCACGGCACGACCAACTCAAACGCCAAGCGGCGCGGTTGGCCTTGCCACGTGAACGATGCCAGCGGATTCGTCACCACGGCGTTCTCTATGGCCGCATGCACATCCAGGCGCGAGCCACGCATCACTTCGGAAGCGAGCCGGCACGTGCCGAGTAGAACCGCGCCGTGATGGAACGCCCGGGCCAGCGTGGCGACGCTTTCCGCGGCCAGGGGCGAATGCAAGAAGACCGTCAGTTTCGGCGTCTGGCTGTGGATCAATTCGTGCGGCCCGAAGACGCTGACTTGGACCGTGTCGCCGGCCGTTTGCCAGAACAGCATCTTCCGCTTCATCTTCTTCCAGAGCACGGAGGCGGGTGGTTGCTCTTCGGTGGCCGGTCCGTTCTTCGTCGTGCCATTCCAGGCCGAACTGTTCGCCGGCGAATCGGTGACGAGCGGCGTCGGCGGCAACAGCGGCAAGGCCGGCCCGCGCCGTTCCGGCTTGCCGATCGGCGCTTCGCCCGGATGCGAATCGGAGCCGCTGAAGCGCTGTGCGGCGGCCGACCACTGAGAGGGCGTTGCACCGGGCAACGATGGCAGCGTCCGCGGAGTCTCGGCCGGTTCAATGGTGCGGGCCGCTTGCCAGAACGGGTTCGGGTGCTCTTCGCCATCGTCTGGCAGATCGAAGCCGACGGAAGCGTCGCTGTTGTCGCGTTCGGCCGGTCGGTGATAAGCCGGGGCTTGCCAGGCGGCATTGGCCGGCGCGGGCGATGGAACTATCGATCGGGCGCGCGGTTCCGGCACAACGCGATCGAGGGCCGAGAGCCGGGCGATCGCCTCGCGCACTTCACTCATGGATGCATAGCGTTCGCTCGGCTCCGGTTGCAGCAAGCGGGTCAGGATCGTTCCCAGTTCGGGCGGTTCGCAGGCCAGCGGCAAGTAATCCTCCAGCGACGGTGGCGACCCGGCCAGAGCGAAGTAGCCTATCGCCCCGAGTGAAAACTGATCGCCGGCCGGTAGCGGATGGGCCGGGTTGGCGATCCACTCCGGGGCCGCGAAATCGAACGCCCCCGCCAGGGCGACCGTGGTGGACATCGTGTCGAAGAGCGATTCATCGGCGGCGAGATTGCTGGCCAGGAGCATGCCGGCGCCGATTTCCAAAAGCGCGGGCAAGCCGTCGCTGCCGAAGAGGACCGTTTGCGGGGTGATCAGGCCGTGAACGACGCCGCGGTCGTGGCAGACGGCAAGGGCGGCCGCGAGGCGATCGAGCAGGCGGATCGTTTCCGCGGGGTCGAGCGGACCGTCGGCGGCGACGCGATCGGCCAGGCGTTCCCCCGAAACCAGCGGCCACGCCAGGTAATGAAAGCCGTTGGCGGAATCGGCATCGACGAGCGGAACGATCGCCGGGTGCGGCGTCGGCGCGAACTTGCGGAGCAGCTGCTTGGCCTGTTTGGCTTGCCACAGGCTGCGGAGCGGCAGCACGCGGAGGGCGAAGTGATGGCCGGCTTTGTCGGCGCGAATGATGGGGCCGAAAGTTCCCGGCTGGTGCGGGTCGAGCAGTCGATAGGGGCCAAGGGCGAGCGAACGGGCGAGCCCGGCCAGCGACCGTTCGGCCTGGAACGGCGTGATTTCGCCACGGGCGACCAGAAACTCGGCCAACCCGCCTGCGCTGCCGCCTGGAAATTCCGTTAACGCCTGATTCAACTGCTCCGCGGGGAGCACGCGGAAGCGCGTCAACTCCTCCACCAATGCGGCGGCTTCCGTGATCGGCGCGGCATTTGGCGAGGGCATCATGGCGCAATCGCCGACCTGGCGAGATTCCACGAAATCAGGCGACCGAGATTACCATAGAACGCAATCGCCCGCGGAATCTCATCACCCGCCCCGCCGCTGCCCACTTTTCATTTTTTGTTCTTGAACAGAGCGTAGGCCTCGGCCACCTTGCCGATCTTCACATCTCCGTCGTGCACGAAAATCGCGTAGGTGAGCGTCAGGCTTTTCCCCTTTTCGAGCTTCACAAGGTCGGTCTTACCCTTCATGGCGGGGAATCCGCTCTTGGTGCGAGCGAACGGGTTAGCTGCCATGAGCCCGTAGCCGCGGGTATGCCAGGCGGCCCGGCTCGGATTGCTCGGGTGGTCGAAGATCGCGATGCCGGCCTGCTTGCCGTTGACCGTGCCGGAATAGTCGTGCCAGTCCGCCAGCTTCCCCCACATCACCAGGTTGTCCTTCTTGGGGGCTGTCGCGGTCGTGCCGTCGGAAGAGGTGACGGTGCCGCCCGAGGCGATCTCGGTGCGCATGGCATCGTTGACCCGGACACCGAACGAGCCTTCCTTGGTGTCGCCGAAGGTGATGGGATAATCGTTCGCGGTGAGGGTGCAGATAAAGGTGAACAGCCGTCCGCCGAGAACTTCTTCAAGGCTGATGACGCGTTGCTCGTCGAGAATCTTCCGGCCGTCGGCCATCTGCCACTCGTTCCAGGTCACGACTGTGGCAACCGAGGCGCCGGCATTCGACTTAGCGGAAGCAGTTTTCACATGGACGATGCGGCCGTGCCCGGCGCCCTCGCTCCAGAAATCGACCGCGTGCTTCCCCTTCAGATCGATCCCTTCAGGGATCACGTCGCCGTGGCAGAACCACGCGGACTTTTGGTGGTAGTGGTCGGTCTTGTCCGGGTTTTTGCGGTCGATGGGCCAGGCGCGGGTGACGGGCGTGCCGTTCGGCGCCAGCACCGGCCACAGGAACGGCTTGGCCAGCGGCTTGGTTCCCGCGCTCTTCTCCAGTTGCACCGTCCCGGCGAACTGATACTTCGCCACGGTCTGCTCGCCGAGTTTGAATTCGAACGACTCGGGATGGTTAGCGATGGTGGGGTTATCGGCGCGGGCCAGCGCGGCCAACCCGAGAGCGGCAAAGGAAAGCATCCAGCGGCAACGCATGAGAAAAGCCTCGTTGAGAAATCGGAAAAGCGCCCCGGATTAGCCGCGAGGCGGAGTCTGCGGAGCCGAGCGCGATGTTGCGGCCCATCATAACCGCCGCGGGGGCGATTCGCTAGCGGCTGTACCAGGCGACCAACCGCGCCAGTTCGCCGCGGCCAGAGAGCACTCGCAACGCGAATTTCTGCCGCCCCAGGCCCAGCAGCTTGTTGAACCCGAAGTTGTCGTCCACCAGGCGCAAGGCCTGCGTAATGGCTTCGTCTCGGGATCGTTCGCCGGCCAGCACGCGGCCGAGCCAGCAGATGGCCGGGAACGTCATCGCCAGCGATTCGAGGCCGTCCCAGAACGGCAGGTCGAAGTTGGTCGGCCCGCAAAACTGCAGCGATTCTACCTTCATTTTGTAGTAGCGGGTCAGCAGCGCGTCGGTCGCCGCGCTCGGCGGACCGGCCGGTTCCTCGGCTTTTTCAAAGGTCGTATCGGGCACGAGAGCGTTAAGCGCCGGGACGCGGCCGCGGCCCCGCGCGAACCGAATCGCTGCCGCGATGCGGCCGAGCGGCGTTCGCTGGGCGCTGCCCCGCTCCGCTCCGTGATCCTTGCGGGTGTACACCGCGGACAGTTGCCGGAACATGATACGGCCGACCCACCCGGGCCGCGGCACCTCGTCCGCCGATGCCGGCGTCTCCTCGGCCACCGCCTCGCTCAACACGTGCAGCATCTCGCTGAGCCGCCCGCCTGTGATCATCTTGCTGGCGTCGCGGCCGCCATCGAACTTCAAACCCCGGCACAAATGGACCAGCCCGAGCACCATCCGCCAACGGCGTTCCAGCGGTTCATCACTATCGCTCAGGACCTTCGAAACGGCGGCCGCGATGCGGAGCAGGTCGGACCACGCAACGAGTTGCCCCTTTTGCAAGGCCGTGGGCGGGGCGTTCACCGCGCTTGGGGAATCGCTTTCGAGAGCGGCGGCATAGTCGCGAACTTCCGGCAAATGCTCGGCGAGCGGCTGACCGAAGTTCGCGGCTGACGACGGGCACGCATAGCGCAGGCCGAGCCGCCAGTGGTCCCCGGCCGGGACCAGCAGGAACGGATAGATGCGGCAAGCGAGCGGCTTGGCCGCGGCCCCAAACTTCGCATGAATCCGGCAGCGGTTGTCCGGGCCAAGGAAGACGCAGGCCCCGTCGGCCCGATGGTTCAGGCGAAACGAACGACCGCTGAACCAGCTTCCCTCTTGCGCGAAGAACGACACGCCGGTCATCTCCGCCTCGCGCTCCCACCCTTGCCCTTCGATCCGCTTTCGCTCCTCCGCCGAAACGGGCACGTGGTAAGTCCGGCAACAGGCGGAGCAACTGCCGCAATCCCAGTTTTGAAGCACCGGCAGGGAACGGACGGGCATCATGGCTGGCGTTCCGCCGCTGGCTTTATTTGGAGCGAGTGCAAGAATTGATGGGTCCACGGATCGTCCGCTTCCAGCCGTTCCCCTTCGACCGAAAGGTAATAGATGTTGCCGTTGACCCGATAAACGCGGACGATGCGCGTTTTTCGTTCGCTGGGGAGATCGATGATCCACTCCTGGCCGGGCTGTTCGTTGTCGGTCTTCACGCCGGCGGGCGGCTTGAATTCGGCGTCCGCGGCGGCGCCGGCCTTCAGCGACTTCTCCACTTCGCCGTACCAATCGACGGCATCGGGTTTCTCGTCGGCCCCCGAGCCGACCACATAGGTCACGAGCTTGCCGTTCGCCGCCGGCCATTGAATGCGGTAGCACATCAACTTCCAGCCCGCGATCGGCTGCTCCGGGCTCGTCGCATCCCGATCCCATTGAACCGGCAAACGCACCGTGTAGTCGCCATGTTTCGGCTTGAAGTCGTGCCAGCGATTCGATCGCGAGAAAACCTCCTTGACCCGGTGCACCATGTCTTTCTTCATGAAATAAAGGCTGAGACCTGCGAAGTACGACAGCCCGACCAGCATCAGCACGCCCTTGATGCGGGTCGAGGGCGTCCAGTCCACGGTGAAGACGACGGCGAGGCAAAGAGTCGAGGCAGCGATAGCGAGCGATGCCGGCGCGGCCAACGTGAGTGCCGGCGGATGCGCCAGCACGATGGGGCCGATTAGCCAGAGCAGCGGGATGGCGAACGGCAGGAGCGCGAAGCCGATGAGCACGCTCGCCGGCAACTGGCTCGGGGGAGCGAGAGCAGCATCGTGCGAATCCCGAGGTACGGCAACGGCGGCCCTCGGAGAATCGCTGTCGCGGCGGCGCCGTTCGCGAACCGGCTGTGCTCGCACGGTACGGCGCTCGACCGCCTCCGCGATCGGAGCGATGGGCGCGACCGTCACCGCTTCCTCGATCGCCAGGAATGGTTCCTGGCAGCGCGGGCAGACCACCAGCAGGCCGATGGCCTCCAGCCCCACCTGCGACGCGCCCCGGCAACCCGTGCAACGCACGACGACCGCCATGCTGCTTCCCCGTGTGCTCCGCGTTGTACCGTTCAATCTTATCAGCGGAAGGCGGCGCAGGGAATCGCCCGCCTCGATGCCGCCACTCGCCCTTTTCGATTTGTCACGCGTCTGTCACAACTCGTCGCCTTTGCACTCCTGCCGTTCGCCGCCGGCCGGGTATGATCCGAGGGTTCCCCTTCCTCCCGTTCCTCCACCGACGAAGGAGCATGAGCCATGACCGTACGGAAACTGCTATGGGGCCTGCCGCTGGCGCTGGCCATCGCCGCGGCGTTCGGCGTCGACCGCTACATGAACGCCGCCGACAAGCAAGACCTCAAGCCGGCCGTCAACCTGCCGCTCACCCGCGTCGTGCTCTTCAACTCCGGCGTCGGCTACTTCGCCCGCGGCGGCGAAATCGAAGGGGACGCCCGCGTCGATCTCGCCTTCGAGGACGCCGACGTCAACGACCTCCTGAAAAGCATGGTGCTGGAGGATTTCGGCAACGGCCGCATCGCCGCGGTCAGCTACGACAGCCGCGAACCGATCAGCCGCACGCTGTCCAGCTTCGCCATCAACCTGAACGGCAACCCCACCTTCTCGAATATCCTGTCGCAGGCGCGGGGCGAACGCATCGAGGTGACGATGCAGCCGACCGCCGCGAACCAGCCGGGCAAACTCACCGGCGCCATCGTCGGCATCGAGAAACAAGAGATCGCGGCCGGTAGCGGCACGCACTCGGTCGAAGTGTTGAACATGTGGTGCGCCGAGGGCATGCGCTCCGTGAAACTGGCCGACGTGCAGCAACTCCGCTTCTCGAATCCCGTGATCGAAAGCGAATTCCGCCGGGCCCTCGACGTGCTCGCCCTCAACCACGATAGCCAGAAGAAGACCGTCAGCCTGCATTTCACCGGCGACGGCAAACGCAAGGTGCAGGTCGGCTACGTGATCGAAGCGCCGATCTGGAAGACGAGCTACCGCTTGATGATGGATGCTCAAGGGAACGGCAAGCCGCACCTGCAAGGGTGGGCGATCGTGGAGAACACGACCGACGAGGACTGGAACGGCGTGAAGATGGGGCTCATCAGCGGCCGGCCGATCTCGTTCAAGACGGACTTGTACAACCCGCTGTTCGTGCCGCGGCCCAAAGTGGAGCCGGAACTGTTCGCGAGCCTTCGCCCGCCGACCTACGATGGCGGCTTCGACCGCTTCACACGGGAACTCAATGAAGTCGCCAACTTGCCGGTGGCCAATCTTAACCTGAACGACGCGATGGCAGTGGGCGGCGCACGGTCCGGCGGCGTGATGACCAACGGTGTCTTGATGCGCAATTATTCCCAGAACTGGGGCAGCATGAATCCCACGCAGCGGAATCAAGCCCTATCGGAACTGAATCGCAATCTCAATCCGCGGCAGCAACTGGCCGTAAACAATTACTTCAACAACCTTGGCAATGGCAACGGTGGCAACAACCCGTTCCAAAACAGGGGTCAGATGAACGGCAATGGGATGCAGCAAAACGCCCTGGGGCTCATCGCGAATTCCAACAACGATCTCCAAATCCAGCAGCAACTGGCCAACAACCTCGCCGGCCGCATCGCAACCGGGGTCGTCGATCCGGAAGCGACCGGCGCGGCCCTCGGCGACTTCTTCCAGTACGCCGTCGATCACCCCGTCTCGCTCGCCCGCCAAAAGAGCGCCCTCTTGCCCATCGTGAAAAAGGATATCGAAGGGGTTCGCGTCAGCATTTACAACCAGGCCGTGCAGACCAAGCATCCGCTGCTCGGCCTTCGCTTCAAGAACACCAGCGGCCTCCACCTCGCCCAGGGACCGATCACCGTGTTCGAAGGGCACGTCTACGCCGGCGATACGCGCATCCACGACGTGCAGCCGAACGAGGAACGCCTCATCAGCTACGCCATCGACCTCGGCACCGAAGTCGATCCGCAGATCGGCAACGGCACGACGAAAATCACCAGCGTCAAGGCCGTGAAAGGCATCGTCACCACGGTAACGAAGATTCGCGAAGTGAAGAAGTACCGCAGCATCAATCGCGGTGATAAGGACCGCACACTGATCATCGAACATCCGAACCGCACCAATCAGGAGTTCAAGCTGGTCGATACGGCCAAGCCGATCGAGGACACGCGTTCCGTGTATCGCTTCAAGGTGCCGATGAAGGCGGGGGCGGAGCAAACGTTCGTCGTCAGCGAAGAGCGCGACGTGGCGTCGAACATCACCCTTTCCAACTCCTCGGACGATCAGGTGAAGTACTTCCTGTCGCTCTCCGAGGCTCCGGCGGAGTTGAAACAGAAGCTGGCCGAGGCGCTCAAGATGAAGGGGGCGTGGGACGCACATCGCCAGGAACTGGCGCACTTCGTCGCGGACTTGAACCGCCTCCACGCCGATCAGGATCGCATTCGCAAGAACCTGGCGAACACGCCGCGCGAAGCCGACGTGTATCAGGTTTACCTCAAGAAGTTGAGCGATCAGGAGAAGGAGATCGACACCCTGACGGCGAAGCAGAAGCAAACGATGGCCGCCGAGTTCGCCGCCAAGAAGGGCTACGAAGATTACCTGGCGAACCTGACGGATTGACCGACCGAGCACGCAGTGCGAGGCTTCTTCTGGTGGCACAGGCATTCTTGCCTGTGCTCCTGCGGCTTGCACAGGCAGGAATGCCTGTGCCACCAAATCAGTACCCCCATTACACAATCGAGGGCGAGGGCTGGCGGAGGCCGACGCGCGGCTCCGGGTTCGTTTGCGGGCTGCGCTCGGCATTGGTTTCGTTCGTCAACTCGGCCTCCGGCGACCAGTGCATGCCGTTGCGCCACGGGAAGTGATAATCGTTCCAGGAATCGCAGATGCGGTAAAGGCCGGCCGGCTTGAATCCCGCCTCGGCCATCGCCGTTCGCGATGGGAATTCCCGGTAAGTCTGCGGATTGCGCCGCGACCGACCGAGCAGCGGCCGCGACGCGCCAATGCGCTCGTCGAGGCAGATCGGTTCCAGGACCACCGGCCGCGCCCGGATGCCGAGACCGTCCTTATCCGGATTCTGGGCCAGAAAGACCATCAGCTTCTGTTCGCCGATGCGGTCGACCACCAGGAAGTAGGTTGTGCCGCCGTTCTCGATGACGCCATCGGGGAGCACGACGACCACGGGCTTGCCGATCTGGCGGGCGTAGCGGACCGCGGACCAGGTGCGCGACCGGAATTCTTCCACCATCACCGGCGGGCACGCAAGCACCACGTCGGAATCGTCCACGATCTTCCGGTTCCAGGCGGGAACCGAAGACGTTTCGATGGAAAAGTCGGCCCAGGAGGCCATCGATTCCAGGGTGGGCGGCGGCGGTTCCTCGGCGATGCCGCCGCTATCGATGACGGTCGAGCGCGGCGCTTTGGCCATCCACCGCGCGATGCGCAGCAAATCGCGACCGGCCCAGCCGTCGTTGGAATGCAGCATTTCGGCCACATTCGCAATGGCCCCGCGGCAATCGCACTTCACCAGAATTCGCGCCACCGACTCGAACTGCGGCAGCGTCAATCCGCGGCGAACGCCAATGAACCCGAGGCGCGGCGCGGCAAGCGGCTTAATCATTGATCCACCTCAAGCGTACTTCAACAGGGCTCGCACCTGCTCGCCATTGAGAGGGCTGGCGAACGCACATCCGTGGATCCAATGCCCGGCGCGCTCCGATTGAACGCGGACTACCCGGGCCGAAATCATTTTGCTCGTGCTGCCGGAGTTCAGCGGCAGATCGATTTCCAGGTCCGTTCCCGGTTCGAAGCGGCGGGCGAGCAGCACGCCGATGCCGCCCGTCGAAACGTCGCGAACCACGAGCGGCCACCGCTCCTGCGATTCCAGGCGGCCGTGCAAATCGGGGTCGATCGTCACGCAACTGCCGACGCGGAGGGAATAGCGAACCGCGGCCCGGCGATTGCGATCCGGCTTGACGACGCTGCCGACCGGCGCCGGCGTCTTGATGACCTCGGCTCCGCGGAGGCGGCGGCGGCCCGTCAGCAGTTTGAAGAACTCCAGGCAAGTGGCCGGCCGCTTGTCGATATCCGGATCGAGGGCCGCGCGAATTGCCACGTCGACCCGCTCGCTCAGCGACGGCACCCACGATCGCGCCAGCCGGTACTTGCACATCTCCTTCATCGTCAGCATGGCCAGGGCGGTCTTGGCGTCGAAGGGAAGCCGCCCGGTGACGAAGTTGTAGAGCGTCGCGCCGAGGGAATAGATGTCGCAGCGGGCGTCGACGTTCTTGGCGTCGGCGAACTGTTCCGGGGCCATGAAGTGCGGCGTGCCGAGGCCGCTCGCTTGCCGCGTCAGGTCTTCATCTGTCTCGTAATCCTTCGCCAATCCGAAGTCCGTCAACTTCGCCTTGCCGTTCGGCAACAGCATGATGTTGTCCGGCTTCACGTCGCGGTGGATTACGTGGTGATCGTGGGCGTACTGCAACGCTTGTGCGATCTGCGTGATGATGCGGATGGCGATATCTTCGGGCAGGCAGCCGTGCTTTTCGAGGCGGTCAGCGACGGTGCCCCCTTCGACCAGTTCGTAAACGAGATAGCTCAGTTCGCCGTCGTTTTCGAAGGCGAGCGCCTGAACGATGTTCGGATGTTCGAGCTCGCTGGCGGCCTTGAACTCGCGGGCCAAACGCTGGTGCAGCGTCGGGTTCTCGTTCTGCTTGAACTTGAGCACCTTGATGGCGACGAGGGTGTTCGTGCGCCGGTCGAGGGCGCGATAGACGGTTCCCATGCCTCCGGTGCCGAGGGGCGCCTCGAACTCGTAGCGGGCGGAAACGGGCAAGCGCGGTTTCTGGGCAACCTTGGTCGTCATGGGCATCACCTGATGATTAGCCGCGACCCAACGGGAATCGCGGTTTGATGGCGCCCTCAAACGGGGCAAGCGGCCGGGGGTAATTCGATCGTGGCCAGCGTCTTGGCCTCGCGCGATGGCGTCGGGCCGGGCCCCGGCGTCTCTTCCATCGCCTGACGCTTCAACTCGCGGCTCGAGACCGTATCGGTTCCGGCATCGTGCTGCTGCCGCAGCGCCGATTCCTGTTCGAACAAGGCCTCGATGCGCGGGCGAACGCGAACGAATGCCGCGATCAGCGTCGGGTCGAACTGCTTGCCCGCGCCCGATTGCAACTCGGCATAAGCCGTCGCGATCGACATTCCCGGTCGGTACGGGCGGTCCGAGGTCATGGCGTCGAAGGCATCGGCCACGCTGACGACGCGGGCCAACAGCGGAATCTCTTCGCCCTTGAGTCGGTCGGGGTAGCCCGTGCCGTCCCAGCGTTCGTGGTGGCCGCGCACGATCGGTTGCGCCCACGCCAAGCCCGGCACCATCTGGATGATTTCCGAACCGCGGATCACGTGCATCTTCATCTGCGTGAACTCGGTATCCGACAGGCGGCCCGGCTTCCGCAGAATGTCGTCGTCGATGGCGATCTTGCCGATGTCGTGCAGGGCGGCGGCGGCGCGAAGCACCTGCCGATCGGATTCTTTCACCCCCAGTTCTTCCGCGAGAATCAGGGCATACGTGGTCACGCGGTGGGTGTGATTGCCGGTATACAAGTCGCGCATTTCAACGGCCTGCGCCAGTGCCGTGACGGTGTGGAGGAAGAGTTCCTGTTGCCGATCGACCATCTGGATGCGCTCGACGCCGAGAGCGAGGGCGGCGGCCAGGGAATCCGCGAGGTAGAGGTCCGCTTCCGTGAACGGTTCCTGCAACAGGCCGCGATCGAGGTGGAGTACGCCGAAGGTGCACTCGGGGGAGCGGAGCACGGCGCAGATGATCGAGTTCATAGCGCCGCGCGTGACGCTCTCGGCCGCCATCAGGTCGGGTTCGCGGCAGTCCTTGAACAGCAGCGAT
>DATNBQ010000251.1:0-22579 GCA_035571955.1 Urbifossiella sp.
GTGCCGCGCGGTTCCACGCACCCCGCCGACATTACCCTGGAACGCCTCGAAGGGTACGCGGGCGAGGTCACGCTTCGGCAAGCGGCCCGGCAATCGTACCAGGTGCAGGGCATCACCGGCCGCGACGTCATCGTGCCCGCGAAGAGCACGAAAGCCGCTTACCCGTGCTTCATGCCGGAATGGCTCGAAACCAGCCGCACTTCGCGCATGGGCATTGTCGCCGAGGTGAAGTTGGCCGACCCCAAGGGGAACGTGCGGACCCTGGTAGCCCCCATCGCCGGGTTCGTGACCATGACGATGGAAGGGGCGCTCTTGAAGCTATCCCACGCGGAAGGCGAGGTGGTCGCGAAGAGGGGGGAACCCATCTTGGTGAAAGTGCGGCTGGCCCGTTCGCCGCGATTGACGGAACCGGTGAAACTGGAACTGATCGCGCCGGAGGAATTCTTGGGTGGCACCGGCTTCCAGCCGGTGCAAGCTCAGGCTCACCGGCTGGAAGCCGGTGCCACCCAGAAATTGGCCAGCGCCTTCAGGTGCGCCCCCGTTCTGGTTGCCGCTGGCGTCGCCGAAGCCGAACTGCGGATAGAGGTCGTCGATGCCATTCGATTGATTGGCGAACCGGTTTTGATCATCCGCGGTACGGCAATCCAACCGGGCGACTTGAAAGTGGTCTCGGAAACCGCGGTCAAGCTCATCCGCGCGAAATGAGCCACCGATGAGCCGCGATCCGAAGGGAGCACGCGGCTCAGTGGTTGAACAGGAACTCCCTGCCGGTCAGGACGGCCCAAACGAAATCCTCAATGGCCTCGCGGCGGGCCGCAGCGCCGCCCTTGCCGGCCTCGGCCAGGATCGCTGCGAACTTGGCTTTCTCCGCGGCGGTCGGATTGCGCGAAAGCGCCGCCACAAAGAGCCGATCCACGATCGCGCCGTCGGTCAAATTCTCCTTGAGCCAACCGGCAACAACGGACTTGTCGCCGCGGAGCTTGTCGTTGAGCGTTTGCCCGTTGTTCAAGTGCAAGGCCTGCGTCACGCTGGCGTCGGCGGTCCGCTCGCACGAACAGGTCTGGACGCGGTCGGCCCGGCCGAACGCTTCCAGAAATCGCGACGCCGCGAGCGAGTCCGGAATTTGCACGGCCCGCGTGCCGAGCGGATATGTGGCAATGGCGGTGAGGGCGTCGCCGGCGTTCGACTTGATCTGGTTGAAGGCCGTCGGCACGCCGGTGATGTCCGCGTAGGCGTCGAGGATCACCTCGGCGGGCAAGCGGCGGATCAGGTAGCGCGAGTAGAAACGGTCATCGGCTGCATTGGCCGACATGGGCCGCGACGATCGCTGATAGGCCGCCGAGTTCAGGATCGTCCGCATCAGGTGCTTCACGTCGAACTTGTGGGCCACGAAATCGGCGGCGAGCGCGTCGAACAGTTCGCGGTTGCTCGGCGGGTTCGTTTCGCGCAAGTCATCCTCGGCTTCGACGAGCCCGCGGCCCATGAAGTTCTTCCACACGCGGTTCACCAAAGCTTTGGCGAAGTAGGGATTGTCCGGGGCCGTGAGCCAGTCCGCGAAGTACGCGCGGCGATCCAGCGGGCTCTCGGCGGCAAGCGGTCGGCCGCCCAGGGGCGTGGGCGGCATGGCAATGCCGCGGCGGCGATGCAACGCTTCCCCCTCGGATCGCGTCTGCACCAGCACTTCGCCGGTGCGGTCGCCCGTCTTCAAGGCCACCCGCGAGAACAGATTGGCGAATGACCAGTATTCGTCCTGCGTCCACTTTTCCAGCGGATGGTTGTGGCAGCGGGCGCAGGTGATCGACATTCCGAGGAACGTGATGGCGGTCGATTCGGTGAGATCGCTTATGTCCTTGTGGAGCACGAAGAAGTTGCCGGCGCCGTTTGTCAGCGTGCTGCCCGAGACCGTGATGAGGCCGCGGGCGAACCGGTCCCACGGTTCGTTATCGGCAATACTTCGGCGAATGGAACGGTACAACGCCCACATCGCCGGTTGCGGCAACCGCCGGCTCGATACCAGCAACACGTCGGACCATTTGAGCGCCCAGTAATCGACGAACTCGGGGCGGTCGAGCAGTTTATCGATGAGTTTGGCGCGTTTGTTGGGATCGCGGTCGGCAACGAAAGTCGTCGTTTCGATAGCCTTGGGAAGGATGCCGCAAGCATCGAGGAACGCCCGGCGAATGAACTCGGCATCGGTGCTTTGCTCCGATGGCGGGATCCGCAGCATCGCCAGCTTCCGCAGTACGTGCTCGTCGATGAAGTTGTTCCGCGGCGAACGGGCAAAAGCGTCGGCGGCTGGCGCGTTCGCATATGGCGAAGTGATCGTCAATGCGGCGACCTTGGTGCCGAAGTTCACGGTGATCGCGGCTTCCCCGAAACCGGTGACCGCGGCGAGGCCGTCCTCGGTGACGCTCGCCACCAGTTCCTCGCTGGAACCGAAGCGGGCCCACCGAGTCGCATCTTCGCTTGAACCGTCGGAATAAACGGCCCGCACCGTGATGCGCAGCGAGTTCTTCGGCTGCAGCAAGGCGGACTTTGGAAATACATCCAGGCGCACGAGACTGGCATCGCTTTCGCGCGGGCCGGGGGCGCCGGCCTTGATCCAGTCGAGGAAGAGATTGTGGAAGTCCGAACCGGATTCGAAGCGACGGCCGCCGCCGTGCGGCATCGCCCGTGTCGCCTTTTTGAGAAGCAAGCTCTCGGCGGGGGCGGTGAGATCGACGCGGCGGGCCAATGCTTGCCGCGTGAGGACGAAGTAATCGGAATCGGGATCGTAGCCGCGGAGGGAGAGTTTGAGGCCGCCTTTGCCGGCGAGGGCGCCGTGGCAGCCGCCCGAGTTGCAGCCGTTCTTGGTGAGCGTCGGAATCACGTGATTGCGAAAGTTCCACGGGCCGGCCGCGGCGACTTTCACCTTCACGGTAGCGGATTGAGCGTCGCCGATTGCCGTAATGTTCGCTTCTCCCGCCGCGACGGCCGTGACCAATCCAGAAGCGTCCACCCTGGCGATGGCCGGATTGGAGGAAGCGAATCGCGACCGGCCCGTGAGGTCCGCGATGGCTCGGCCATCGGCCTCGCGCACAACGACAAGTTGCTGAGTGCGATTGGGGCCGCCGATCGCGACTTCCGGCGGGTAGACGCGCAATTCCGCGGCGGCCGCGGACGAAGCCAGGTTGAGAAGCAACAGCGAAGCGAGGAGTCTCATGGAAGGCACTCGGAATGACTCTTTCGCATCATTGTAGCCGTAGGAAACAGGCCGCCAACAAAACCGCGTCTCACAAGAAGCGGTTCGCAACTACCTCGTCTGGGTCGCCCCGAGCGGCACGGCTTCGGGGAGATCGACGCCCCTCTTCGCTTCGCGGTACTAAGGTTTCCGTCGCGAGCAGTCCTCTTGGCGCGGCGGCGGCGGCAGCGTATAGCGCTGGGGCCGCCGGTCGCGCGGCCGGGTCGGCGTCACGGCTTCGAGGTTTCGGATGCGCGGTTCTTGCCGGACCTTTGCTTTTCTTGCTGCCGCCTTCGCGCTCGGGCCGCTGCCAGCCTGCTTGACCATCACCAAGACCGTGAAGCCGAGCGAAGCGACAGTGACTGCGGCGCCGGGGGCAAGCGACTTCGCCAGCTTCCCCAAACGCCCCGGCTTACTGGTCCGCAAGAACCCTGAGGCGAAGATCGAGTTGCCGGCCGCCCCGATGCCGACGCCGATTGAACCGGTGACGCCGCCGGCGATTGCCGACGTTCACGTCGTCAAGGCTGGAAACCCCTCCCCGTTGCCGGCCATTCCTTCCGCCACGGAACCCGACCTCCTCGCCGCCCTGAAGGCCTTCCTCAACAACAAACCGAACGACGCCATCGACCTCTTGAAATCGCTCGACCGCTTCAACCAGGACTTCACCCTAGCCCTGATGCCGCTTTTGGTGCGCGGCGCGCAAATGAACCTGGCCTCGGCGAATCCGGAAGAAATTGCGCTGATGGTGCAACAGTTGGATGGGCTGGCCCGCCGACTGGAACCTCGCGCGGCGCTCAAGGTTGAGAAGGTAACCTTCTGTCGTAAGTTCGAAGGGTTTGGCCGCTTCGACCCGTGGCATGAAGCCAAACCTTACGGACAGGGCGACCTCGCCTTGCTGTATTTTGAAGTTCGCAACGTCGGCAGCGAGCCGGTGCCCGGCCCGCGCGGCGAACAGTTCCAGAGTCGGCTTGCGGTCAATATCGAGGTCCGCGACGCGCAGGGGAATCTGGTCGAACAAACCGATCCGAACGATTTCCGCCGCCGCGTGCCGATCTTTCGCGATTCAGTCAGCCAGCACACGCGATCGCAGATCCGCGATTTCTGCCGAATCTATCGCATCTCGGTGCCGACGCAACCGGGCGTCTACACGGTCACGGTGGAGGTCCGCGACCCGGGCCGCCACCGCGTCGCCCGCAGCCAACCCGTGCGATTCGACGTCGCCGGGCAGTGATCGCGCCTCAACCGCTTCAACTGCGGTTTCCATAAACTATTTCCGAGAAGACAACCGACCCTTCGGAACCATTTGAGGACGCGATGAGCGACATCAAGCCGACGCAAGTGTTCTACCACGCCGGAACCGTGACGCGCGAGGAACGGGCGACCCTGCTCAAGCAAACCGGGGCCACCATCTGGTTCACCGGCCTATCCGGCTCGGGGAAGAGCACGCTGGCCGTGGCCGTGGAACAAGTGCTGATCCAGCGCGGCCACGCCGCCTACGTACTCGATGGCGACAACATCCGCTTCGGCCTCAATGCCGGTCCGAAGATTCTGATGGAGACGCGCGGCGCCGCCGAGGAGAACGCCAAGCGCTTCGGGCTCGGCTTCAGTGCCGCGGATCGCGAGGAGAACATTCGCCGTATCGGTGAGGTGGCCAAGTTGTTCGCGGATGCAGGTCTGCTCGCTCTCACCAGCTTCATCAGCCCTTATCGCAAGGACCGCGACGCCGCCCGCAAGATCCACGAGCAGAACAAGACCGGGGCGATTCCGTTCATTGAAGTATTCGTCGATACGCCAATCGGAACGTGCGAGCAGCGCGACCCCAAGGGGCTGTACAAGCAAGCCCGCGAGGCAGTCGCCGCCGGCAAGGGAATGGGCTTCACCGGCGTGGACGATCCCTATGAGCCGCCGACCAAACCGGAACTGACCTTCGACGCCGCCAAGCAATCGGTGGAGGAAGGCGTGGCCCTGGTCTTGAATTACCTGCAGCAGCGCGGTCTCGTTAAGTAGCCGATCGCCGAGATTAGCCGCGACCCGGAGGGAGCGCGGCAATTACGGCGTGCTACACTGGATGGTGGGAGGAAAGGACCATGCCAACCGCGCTGCAGCGAATCACTGTCGATGAATACCACCAGATGATTGCCGATGGAGTGTTGACCGAGGACGATCGGGTCGAACTCCTCGATGGCTACCTGGTGGACAAAATGCCCCACGATCCACTGCACGACGGCACTATCCAATTAATCGTCGCGGCTCTGCTTCGCGTGCTTCCCGCCGCATGGTGCCTGCGCGTTCAATCCGTAATCACGCTCTCGGCAAGTGAGCCAGAACCGGACCTCGCCATTGTTCGTGGAAACGCGCGCAGTTACCTGACGCAACATCCGCGGCCCGACGATTTCGGGATCGTCATCGAAGTCTCAAACACGTCGCTCGATTCCGATCGCGAGGACAAGCGCGTGATCTATGCCCGCGCACGGCTGCCCGTTTACTGGAACGTGAATCTCATCGATCGCCAAATCGAAGTGTACGAGCAGCCCAGCGGACCATCGGCAAGCCCGGAGTATGCGAACCATCGCGTCTATCAACTCGGTGACGCGACTCCAGTCGTACTTGAGGGCAAGGCGATCGCCAGCATTCCCGTGGCCGATCTACTACCCTGATTGGAACGGTAAGAGGAAAGGACCATGCCAACCGCGCTGCAGCGAATAACCGTCGACGAATACCACCAGATGATTGCCGATGGAGTATTGACCGAGGACGATCGGGTCGAACTTCTCGATGGGCATCTGGTGGAAAAAATGCCCCACGATCCACTGCACGACGGCACAATTCAGAAGACCAACCGCCGCTTGACGCCGCTACTGCCGGCCGGATGGGAGTTGCGCGTGCAAATGGTCGTGTCGCTCGGCGCGAGCGAGCCCGAGCCCGATCTGGCAATCGTACGAGAAGACCCGAACGAATACCTCGCGCACCATCCGGGACCTAGCGAGATTGGCGCGATTATCGAAGTGGCCAACACGTCGCTTGATACCGATCGCGAGGACAAGCTGCGGATCTCCGCCCGGGCCGGAGTGCCAATTTACTGGATCGTGGACGTTGTGAATCGCGCTGTCGAGGTTTACGAACTTCCCAGCGGCCCGAGCCCCGATCCCAGCTACGGATCGTGCTCGGTTTATCGGCCCGGTGATTCCATCCCTCTTGCACTAGCCGGCGTGCAACTCGCGCGCGTGCAGGTCGCCGACTTCATTAAGTAAGCCAGTCAGACGTTCAACTCCACAGTCATGCCCAAGGACTTCACGTAACGCTGCCGGATCGGGGCGATGGCCTGTTCCAGGAATTCAGCGACCTGCTCCGAAGCACGGCCGACGAACTTCCGCGGATCGAGCACCGCCGCGAAATCGACCTTCGCGAATGCTGCCTCGGCCTTCAATCGCTCCAACAATTCCGCCGAGGTTCCTGCGCCGAGCTTAATGCGCTCTGTCACGGCGTGGCTGTGGCGGCGGACTATTTCGTGCACCTGTTGCCGATCACCGCCCGCCTGCACCGCCGCCATCATCAGGTTCTCCGTGGCCATGTACGGCAACTGCTCGCGGACGTTCCTGGCAATCACCGGCCGATTGACGACGAGCCCGCCGGCGAGGTTGACAGCGATCCGCAAAACGGCATCGGCGGCGAGGAACGCCTGGGGGATATAAAGCCGACGGCAAGCGCTATCGTCGAGCGTGCGTTCGAACCACTGCGTCGCGGCCGTGTTCGCCGCCATCGCCGGAAGCCCGATCAGGAACCGCGCCAGCGAGCACATCCGTTCCGCCCGCATCGGGTTCCGCTTGTAGGCCATCGCCGACGAGCCGACTTGCTCTGCTTCGAACGGTTCGTCGATCTCCTGGCGATGGGCGAGCAACCGCAGGTCGGTCCCCCACTTGTGCGCGGATTGGCCAAGGCCGCCGAGCGCGTCCAGAATTTGCGAATCGATCTTCCGCGTATAGGTTTGCCCCGCGACCGGGATCACGCGGTCGAAGCCCATTTTCTTCGCAACGAGATTGTCGAGTTGCTTCACCTTGTCGTGGTCGCCGTGGAAGAGCGCGAGGAAGCTGGCCTGGGTGCCGGTGGTTCCCTTGGCGCCGCGGAAGGGGAGTTCATCGCGGCGGCGTTCGAGTTCGTGTAAGTCGAGGACGAGGTCGAACAGCCAGAGCGCGGCTCGCTTGCCGACCGTGGTGAGTTGCGCCGGCTGGAAGTGGGTGAAACCGAGCGTCGGCTCGTCGCGGAACTTCTCGGCGAAGGCGGCAAGTGCATGGATGGCCGCCGCCAGCGTTTCGCAGGTCTGCTCCAGGCTTTCCCGCATCAAGATCAAGTCGGCATTGTCCGTGACGTAGCACGAGGTCGCGCCGAGGTGCACGATGTCCGAGCAACCGGGAGCGAGATCGGCGAGGGCGTGGATGTGGGACATCACATCGTGGCGCAGGCGCCTCTCGTGCTCGGCGGCCCGCGCCAGATCAACGTCGTCGAGGTGGCATTTCAACTCGGCGAGTTGCTCGGGGCGAATCCGCGGCGACCGGCCATCGTCGGCCAAAAGACCGAGTTCGGCCTCCGCCTCGGCGAGCGCCAGCCAGAGCCGCCGCCAGGTGCGGAACTTCCGCAGCGGACCCCAGCGCTCCGCCATGCTCCGCGACGCATAGCGGCCAATGAGCGGATTGTCGTAAACGTCGGCGGATGTCGTCATGGGGAACTTGAGGAAAAGTGGCGGCAGCGGAACGTAAAGCTGCCGATCGATCCGGCGCCGCAGGCGAACCGCGGCTTTCTCCGCTCGATCGGCACAACGCGCCGTTCGTTTTACGATTTCCCGCTCGCTCCGGCACAGACTCACTCCCGCCCCCGGCAATCGTCGGGTAGGCTTCGGCCGGAACTCTGTCAACTCAGTCGTAAGGAGGACGACCATGCTCCGGAAGTGGATTCCGCGGTTGGCGATTGCGGGCTTCGCAGCGATTCTGTGGCTTGGGACGGGTGCTCAAGCCAGCGCGGCCAACGATCCGCCGCTCCCCCGGTACTACTACTACCCGTACTACTACTTCCCGCACAGTTACTGGCCGGCGAACAGCCCGACCTGGCCGGAAGCCAAGGGCCAGCCGTACATGCGGCCACCCGCGTACCAAGCCTATCCGGCATTCCAGGAGCCGGGCTGGCGCTACGAACTGTGGAACCCGATGAAATACTATCGCGGCAACCACTTCTGGCTGGACCAGTTCTAAGAAGTTGGAAGTCCGGGGCCGAGCCGCGATCACCATTGCGCGCTCGGCTTCGCGGACTCCGCCTCGCGGCTAATCTCCTCAAAACAGGTCCGCCGGTTGGGCCGCGTGGACCTTGCGCACCGCCAGCGCGCCCGATGCCAGGCACATTCCGCACGTCATCACCAGGACCAGCACAGTGCGTTCTACGGTCATCTCCGTGGGAATGCCGCCGACGGTTCGTGTGATGTAGTAAAGGCCGAAGGACGCGATGAGGCCCGGGATGTAGCCGATCACGGCGAGCAGAAGCGCCTGCCACATCACAATGGATGTGAGGTAGAACGGGCGGTAGCCGAGCGCCTTGACGGTGGTGTATTCGGGGAGCATGCCGCGAATGTCCGCCGCCATCATCTGGTAAACGAAGATGGCGCCGACCACGATGGCCAGGGCCACAGCGACGCCGAGGAATTGTCCCACCGAGGTCAGCTGCATCCAGTATCGGCTTTCGTAGTCCTGGATTTGCTGGCGCGTTAAGACGCGGACATCGCTCGGCAACAGGGCCGTCAGTTGGCGCTGGGCCGCGGCCGTATCGGTGCCCGGCGCCAATTTCACCAGGCCGAACGTGACGCGATCGTTCGAGCGGCTGGTGATGAATGTGAAGGTTCCCTCGCTGCACATGAGCATGCCGTTCCAACTGAAGCCGGCGCCGAGTTCGAAGCCGCCGACGACCTCGACGCGCTTTTCGTTGACGCGGACGGCATTGCGAACCTCGGGATGCTCGGGGTCGATCCCCGGCGTGCCGCTGGCCGGCAGGCCGAGCACGTCTTCGAGCGAACCGAACTCGGGCTTGGAGCGTTCGTCGTACAGGAGCGTGCCGCGACGGGTGAGAAGCTCGCCGGCGCGGCGGGCCGTCGCCGCGTTCGGAAAGACGCGGCCGCGATCGACGGCGAATACATCCGCGATGCGGTCGGGCGGGACGCCGAGAATGCCGATGCTGCCGACCCCGCCCGGCGGCGCGACGCCGAACCAACCGTGAATGGCCGGCTTCTGCCAGGTGCCGGTGCCGACGGAGAGCGGCAGCACGCTGGCCACGCCGTCCGCGGCCCGCGCCTGGGCCAACCGCAGCCGCGGAAAATCGGCGGCCCGGCCCACGTCGTTGAATTCCGATGAAGTCAGGATCAAGTCGAATTGCAGGCCGTCGATGAGCATGGTGGCGGTGCGGGCGACGCCGCCGAACATGCCGAGTTCCATGAAGATCAGGGCCACGGCGAACGCGACCCCCGCGGAGGCCACCGCCGTCCGCGTCCGCTTGTGGACCAAATTGCTCCAAGCCAATCCGAATGGCGTCATAAGTGCGAGTTCGAAAAACGGGGCAATGCTACTAAGGAACGATTGGGTGCGCCAACGATTCTTGCAGTCGAAGACTGTCGGGCACAACCCGACCTACGAGGCGCCTTGTAGGTCGGGCTGTGCCCGCCACCCGCCTAACTGCGACCTCAAGAATCATCGGCACACCCAGAACCATCGCCTTATTCCAGATACTTGTTCCGCAGACTTTCGAGGCGAGCTAGAAGAGGATTCACTTTTCCCGCCGCGGTGATGAGCCCGCCGCCCGGCACCAGATGCGGGTCGGCGTCGGACCAGTGATCCCAGGTGACGGCGCGGACCTCCGGCTTGCACATTGCCAGAGCGGCAAACGACGCGCCCCACTCGGCTTGCCCCTCGGGCATCGGTCGGCCGCGCCACGCCGGCGCCCACAGCTCTTCGCCGCTGTCGCGCGCCGCGAGGTCCGGCGCCGATGAGGCCGGATAACTTAGCAGGACTTCGAGCGGCAAGCCGAGCAGCGAGAACATATCCAGCAACCGCGAGGCATCGAGCAGGTCGCGCGGCCAACTCCCCCGCGGCGTCGTCCCGCAGCGAATCTCCAGTTCCACGCCGGACACCTTCATTCCCGTTCGGATAAGGTCGTCCGCGAACGACAGCGGCGAAATCGTTTGGTCCTCGTGAATCAGGTAATCGCCCCACGGTTGGGCGACGCCGACGACCAGTTCCAGTTGCGGGTCGAGTTGCAGCGCCGATTCGAAGAGCCGTTGTACGAGGCGAAGGCGCTCATCGTCCGAAAGACCCGCTCCGTCGGCATGGTTCACGCCCGAACACACGACGAAACGGCGAACGCGGTCGCGATAGCGGCCGACGATAGTTTCCAGGTAATCGGTCTGAAATGCGGCGGTCGTTTGCAAGTCGCCGTGCCAGGCGTCGGCCCACGCCGGCAACATGCCGGGCGAAAGATCGACGATCGGGCCGATGGTGATCGGAAGTTCCGCTTCGACGGCGGCCTCGACAGCCCGATCGATCACGGACCAGTGGTATTCGGTTTCGCTCGGTTCGAGGTCGCGCCAGCGGCAGCCGATGCGGGCGGCATTGAAGGCGCGGCGATAGTCGGCGGCCGCCGCCGTGGGGGCGGAGCTCGTCCGCGCCGCCAATCGCGTCGGCAACTTCGCCACTTCATCCATCCGCGTGGAGAACATCTGATCCGTGTAAAGCCTGGCCAGTTGGTCGGCTGCCTGGTAACTGCGGTCGAGCACCTTGGACGCAGCGGCGTCCGCTTCCGGCGAGGGTTGGTTCAACGCGGCCGTGGCGAAAAGCCTGTTTAGCCGCTCGATCTCGCGGTCGAAATCCGGCGGCGTCTGCAGCCCCACTTCGCGCCATTCGCCAGCCTGCGTTCGCAATTGGTTGAACTTTCCACGGGCCAGTTCGAGCATCAAGTGGTAAGGCTCGGGCCGTTCTCTCAGTGTGGAAGTCGCGGTGACCATGGCGCCGACCGGCCCAACCGGCCACGGCAAGAATAGGTAACCGCTTTCGTCCGTTTGCCGCGACAGGTAGAGGATGCGATCGGCGATGCGGACGGTCGTGGGACTGGGGGTCTGATCGTAGCCGGCGGCGAAGCAGGCCTGCGAGAGAAGGGCCTCGGCTGCCGGCGGCATCGAAGTCGGCAAATGGAACGACATCGACCCCATGAGCGCGACCGTGCGGCAAAGAATGATGGACTGTTGATTATCGAGGGCTGAGCCTTTCGGGGGAAGGGCAAATCTTCTCGCGCGATCGCTCGCTAGAATTCGTGAATGGCGCAGTCGCTGTTCGAAACCGACGATCCCGCACCTCAAGCCGCCCGGTTGGCGGCCGCGCTCCGTTCCCTCGCCGAACGGGGCATCTCCATCGGCACCAGCTCCTGGAAATACGAGGGGTGGCTCGGCAGCATTTATAATCGCGATCGCTACCTGACCCGCGGGCGCTTCTCGAAGAAGAAGTTCGAAGCGGAATGCCTTCGCGAATACGCGGAAACCTTCCCGGCCGTCGGCGGCGATTTCAGCTTCTATCAGTTTCCTAGCAAGGATTTCTGGGACAAGCTGTTCGCCTCGACCCCGCCGACGTTCGTCTTTGGTCTGAAGGCGCCCGAGGAAATCACGGTACTCCGCTGGCCGGGGCATGCGCGGTACGGGGCCCGGTCCGGCATGGTCAACGAGCACTTTCTCGACGCCGAGTTATTCGAAGGAGCGTTTCTTCGCCCGCTGGAGCCGCACCGCCGCCAAGTCGGCGTCATCATGTTCGAGTTCGGTACATTCGCTTCGATCGACCTTCCTCAAACCGAGTTCCTCGCGCGATTGCAGGATTTTATCGCCGCACTTCCAATTGGATGGAACTTCGGAGTGGAGATCAGGAACCGGGAATATCTCGATACGCCGTACTTCGAGGCGCTGAGCCGGCACCGCGTCGCCCACGTATTCAATGCGTGGACCAGGATGCCGCCCCTGGCGGAGCAGATCGAGCTGCCCGGCGCCTGGAGCGCGGACTTCGCGGTGGTTCGGGCGCTGCTTCAACCGGGGCGCAGTTATGAAGCGGCCGTGCAGGCCTTCGAGCCCTACGAGCGAACCCAGTCTCCCGATGAGTCGCTGCGCGAGTCGCTCCGCACCGTCATTCGCCGATCTCTGGAAAAGCAGCAGCGCGCATACATCTTCGTCAACAATCGGGCGGAAGGAAACGCGCCTTCCACGATCGAGGCCGTAGTGAAATGAGGACGCACATTAGGTGGTCGATTTTGATCCACGACCGTTCAAGAATTGGTCAGTCCCATCGATGAAAACCCCATGAGTGAGCAACTCGCATCCTCATTCCCGTCCGCGTCGCTGCATTCGATATCGCATGCATCGATGAAAGCCGCCGCGGCCAACTGGCTCTTGAAGCGCCGCGGAACCCGCCACGGCGTCCGATTTGCAAGCACGCTTCACTTCCCCCAACGGACCGAGGCAGCAATTCATGGCGATGCCGCAGGCCAGGATAGTTCCGTGGCGTTTATACCTTGTGTTGTCGGTCGTGCTGGGAGGAGCGTTTGCAGCCGGAATATTCGTTTGGTTTAACGACGATGTTCGAGACAATCCGGCGTCGATTCATGACCCTCATATCGCCTATCAACCGCGCCGTCCCGTGGACAATTCCGGCGCCGGTTACATCAACGACAACATCCCGCCGTGGCCGGCGCGGGCATCGCTGCGCGATCTTTCCACGGCCTGGAAAGACGTGGGGCAGCGCCTCTACCAATCGCTCGACGTGGATTTGATCCAGGCCGACGCGCCCGCCAACGCGCGAATGCAAGCCGTTCTCACCAAGGCCTCGCTCTTGAACTACCAAGGCGAGGTGCCGAAGGCCTATCGGATACTGGAGGAGGCGCGGCGTTTCGCCGAAAGCGATTCGAAACTCGCTGCCGAATGGCTTTACACCGTGATTTCCTATCAGGGAATCACGGCCTTGCGGATGGGCGAGATCGAGAACTGCATTCTGTGCCGCGGCGCCAGTTCGTGCATCCTGCCGATCGTTCCCGCCGCATATCATCAGAAGCCCGAGGGCTCGCGCCGCGCCATCGATCACTTCTCCGAATACCTTCGCCAGTTCCCGGACGATGCGGAAATCCGCTGGCTGCTGAACATCGCCCATATGACGCTCGGCGAATATCCGAGCCAGGTCGATTCGCGCTTCCTCGTCTCGCTCGACCGCTACAACTCGCCGGAGCACGGCATCGGCAAGTTCAAGGACGTCGGCCACCTCGCCGGCATCAACCGCCTCAACTTCTCCGGCGGGGCAATCCTCGACGACTTCGACAACGACGACCAGCTTGATATCGTCTTCACTTCGCTCGATCCATCGACCGCGATGGTGCTCTATCGCAATTCGGGCGACGGCACCTTCGAGGACCGCACCCAGGCCGCTGGCCTCTCCGAGCAACGCGGCGGCCTCTACTGCGTTCAGGCCGATTACAACAACGACGGCTTCCTGGACATTTACATTCCCCGCGGCGCCTGGTACCGCTACCCGATGCGGCCCAGCCTGCTGAAAAACGACGGCAAGGGCGGCTTCACCGATGCGACGGAAGAAGCCGGCCTTCTCGATCCCGTCAACTCGATCTCCGCGTCGTGGGCGGACTTCGACAACGACGGCTGGCTCGATTTGTTCGTCTGCTGCGAACAGCAGCCGAACCGCCTGTTCCGCAATCGCGGCGACGGCACTTTCGAGAACGTCGCCTTCAAGGCTGGCGTCGCCGCCCCGCACAGCATCTGGAAAGGCGCCGCCTGGATCGATTTCGACGGCGACCGCTACCCCGATCTCTTCCTCAATAATTTCACCGGCATGGGGCGGCTCTACCGCAACAACCGCGATGCCACCTTCACCGACATCACGCAAGCCTCCGGCATCCTGGGGCCGAGGAATGGCTTCTCCTGCTGGGCGTTCGATTACGACAACGACGGCTGGCCGGACATTTTCGCAACCAGCTACGATCACCGAGTCACCGGCGTGCTCAACGGAATGCTCGGCGAACCGTTCGACGGCAGCACCACCAAGCTCTTCCGCAATCTCGGCGGCAAGGGCTTCCAGGACGTCTCCGCGGCCACCGGCGTCAATTTGGTGTTCGCGGCCATGGGCAGCAACTTCGCCGACTTCGACAACGACGGCTACCTCGACTTCTACCTCGGCACCGGCGACCCGCAATTCTCGACGCTCGTGCCCAACCGCATGTTCCGCAACCTCGGCGGCCAGCGCTTCGCGGACATTAGCGGCTCTTCCGGCACCGGGCACTTGCAGAAAGGGCACGGCGTGGCGTGCGGCGACTGGCGCCGCGCCGGCCTCACGGACATCGTCATTGAAATGGGCGGGGCCGTGCACGGCGACCGCTATCACAACGTCCTCTTCGCCAACCCCGGCCAGGGGAACCACTGGCTCAACGTGAAACTGGTCGGCAAGAAAACCAATCGCTCGGCGATCGGCGCTCGCATCAAGGTTGTGACGGCTGGAGCGAATCCGCAAACCGCGTATCGCTGGGTGTCGTCCGGCAGCAGTTTCGGGGCGAACCCGCTGGAGCAATCGATTGGTCTCGGCAAGGCGGAGCGGGTCGCCGAGTTGGAGATCTACTGGCCGACGAGCGATACGACGCAAACTTTCCGCGACTTGAACGCGGATCAATTCCTGGAAATCACCGAGCTGGCGAAGGACTACCGCAGGCGCGACCTGAAGCCAATTTCCCTTCCGTGACATCCGAGCCGCGAGCGTAAGTGAGCGACATGCACGGGACCGCTCCCTGACGGTCGCGGCTCTGGCCACCGATTGCTACTTGCCGACGCCCTTGGCCCACGCTTCGCGCATGCGGCGGACGCTGATCGTCACGACGGGGGGCAGTTTCGACCGCAGCAAGTTCGCGCCGTTAAACCAGCCGGTCGGCTCCGCGAAGACGATGTGCTGCTCCACGAACACCGCCCCGACCGGTTCCACCAGTTTCGTGATCTTGACGTACAGGCCGGCGCCTCCATACGCCTGCGCCGGGCCGGCCTGCAGTTTGCCGCTCTCCTTCGAGAGCGGTTGCCATTCGTTGGGGAATTCCTTGTCGCCGCGGAAACGGGAATCGACTTCGGCGCCGGCGACAATCGAATCGCCGGTCTTGCTGGCCATGCCGCGGCCGGTAATGCGCAGCCGCACCTTGTCGAGGAAGTCGAACTGGACGTGGGCGTAGCCTTCCTTCTTGGAGTCGAGGTATTTCGGGTCGATGCCGCGCTTGATCAGATCGTCGCGAGTGATCGCCTTGGCCTTGCCCCCTTCCCCTTTGCCGATGTTCAAGGAGCGTTCCAAGAACCTTTCGTCGTCGAACGCTTTTAGATCGACGTAAGCGACGAAGTAAGTATCGAGGGCCCGCGACGGCGACTTTGGATCCGATGGTTCCGCGTTGTGGATTCGCAAGATGTGCGGGGCGACCTGCGACTTCCGGGTGAAATCCTCGAAGGAATAGTCGGTGCCGATCAGCTTCTCGATGATCTCTTTTTGCTTGGCGGCGGCGAGGCCATCGGGCATCAGCGGCGCGGGCAGTTTCACGCGCAGATTGGTCCCCACGACCAGGCCGGGATCGAGCAAATCGCGGTAAAGCGGGTTATCGGCTTCGTGGCCCGCGGGCGCCAGGGCGGCACACAAGAGCAGCGAATACATGGAATGCCCTTTAATTGACGCGATCCAACGTGAGCGCCCGTTGGGTCGAGGCTACGCTATTTGAGGAGTTTCCGCAGGCGCGTGTCGAGGGCATGGGCTTGCTCGGCGGTGAAGCGAGTTTGGCCGGCGAGTGGGCGCAAGTCCGTGGGTATCGGCACTGGTCGGCCGACCGGCATCCGGGTCACCGCGAACGCGTCCGCGCCCGGGATGCCCAGGCGAACTTTCTGGCGATCAACGACCAACTCCGCCGCGTCGACCGTGTTGGGTTTAAGCCAGACGGCGTTTTCGAGGTCGCCGCCGATGCCGTCGTCGTTGCCGAGCCGCCACAGAAGTGTATCGAGCCGGCCGCTTGCGGGGTCGACGAGCAAGGCGTAGCGGTAGCGAACTAGGCGGTTGTCCTGGCCGCAGCGGAACCAGACCGGCGTATCGAGCAACCCCATCGTCGGGCCGGAGAATACCAGCACGGCTTTCCGCTGCACCTCGTAGCCTTTATCGAGAATCTCAGCGTTGACGTTGAAGAGGCCGAGGCCGGCGCCGAACTTCACGGCGGTGTCCGCGGTCAGGATGGTGTCGCGGCCCTTATCCGCCGCGGCGCCGAGACCGAGGCCGAGCTTCTGGAAGCGATGCCGCGTCCGGCCGTTTACGCTTTCCTTCGTCACATTGGCGAGGAACGCAGTGAACATCCACGATGCCTTATCCACGGTCAGTGCCGGCAAGAGCTCCTTCTGATCCTCGCGGATGCGCGGCAAGCTCTTGATAATTAGGTGCGACCAGCCGGGCGGGGGCTTGGTTTCAACGATGGTGCCGGGAGCAATGGCATCGGCGGGGCGTGCGACGAGATCGTAAGTGGCGGGGAAATCGAGGAGGTCGCCCGGGGAAGCCGTATCGCTTGGCGATCGCTCGGTGGTGTCGTACTGTTGGGACCAATCCGGCGTAACGGGGGGGGCAGGCCAGGTGGCCCAGACCACGCTCGCGGCCACGAGCCCAACGACGAGCGATCCGCCGACTATCCATAAGCCGCGTCGTGCCACGGTCCACCTCCTGTACGCCCCGTTCGGGCACGCCGGTATGGTACGCAGTCGGGCAATGCGGTTCCACCCGCGGCGGCTCAACTATTTTGAAATTCGCGAACGCGAACGCCATAGGATAGCTGGCGAGCCGGGAGCGTGAGCGACCGGAGTTTCGTAAGCGCTCCGGTCGCTGACGCTCCCGGCTCGCCAGGTGCAATCATCCTCGAACCCCCGTCTGCCGTGCCGCCCCGCATTCTGGTCCTTTACAACGAGCCGGTTCTCCCCGCCGACCATCCAGATGCCGGGTCGGAACACGACATCCTCGATACCGTCGCGGACACCTTCAAGATTCTCAACGCGGCCGGGTTCGCCACCCGCAAGCTCGGCATCAACTATTCGCCGCAACCGCTGCTGGACGAACTCAAAGCGCATCCGCCGGATGCCGTGTTCAATCTGTTCGAAGGGCTGGCCACGCATCCTGAAACGGAGGTTTCGGTCGCGTCACTGTTGGAATGGCTGCGGGTGCCGTTCACCGGCTGCCCGTCCACGTCGATGGTTCTCGGGCGTGACAAGTTGCTGGCCAAGCACCTGATGGCGGCGGCCGGACTGCCGACGGCGGAGTACGAGATCGTTGCCGCGGCGCCGGGCCCCCAGTGGCGGCACGCCTGGCCGGCCATCGTCAAACCCGCCAACCAGGATGCCAGCGTCGGCATCGATCAAAAAAGCGTCGTCACTTCCCAAGAAGAACTCGACGACCGCGTGCGCTTCGTGGTGGAGAAATTCGGCGGCCCGGCCCTCGTGGAACGCTACATCGCGGGGCGAGAATTCCACGTCCACATGATCGAGGACGCCGACGCTCGCGGCACGCCGCTGGTGTTGCCGCTCGCCGAGATCGCTTTCGACCGCAGCGTGCTCGGCCGCTGGGACGTTTACACCTTCACCGCCAAGTGGGACGAACACAGCGACGAATACCGCACCGCTCCTTTGAAGGCCCCCGTGATGATTCCCGCCGACGACTTCGCGCGGTTGCAGGCCATTGCCGAGCGATCCTACCGAACGCTGCATTGCCGCGATTATGCCCGCATCGACGTGCGGATGGCCGACGACGGCTCGTTCTACGTTCTGGAAATGAACCCGAACCCGTACTTGAACAGCCTGGCGCTCGTCAACGGCCTGATGGCGATCGGCCGCACCCACGAGCAGCAGATCGTGGCAATGGCCCTGGCGGCCCTGACTCGCGGCGGCATCACCGTCCCCGAAGGGGAAATCCGCATCCCGGTCGGCGTCGTTACGGTACTTTACTAAAGCACTTTTGAGAGCCGATATGAAGATTCCTCGCGTCTGGAGCATCAAACTGGAAACTCTGAGGGACGTGCCATGCGCGGCTTACCACTTCTGTTGGCGTTAATCGCCGGGTGCGGCGAACCGTTGCCGGCGGCAGCCCCCACGGCCATCGAAAAGCCGATCGCGTTCAACACGCCGGAAGCCGACACCATCCTGGCCGAGTTGAAGGTCTTCCCGCCGGATAACCCCTGGAACCTCGCCGTTGACGAATGGCCGGTCCACCCCATCTCGGACAAGATCGTCGCGACCATCGGCGTCAATAAACCGCTCCGCTACAACCCGGATATGAACTTCATCCTCGTGCCGCCGAACCAAAAGAAGATCGACCTTAAAACGCTCAGCTACCCGGACGAATCGGACAAGGGGCCGTTTCCCATTCCGGATGCGACTCCCATCGAAGGGTGGCCGGCGAATTACGCGCGCGACCCCAAGCTGAAGAAACTGACCCTCGACGACGTGCAGCGCAACACGTCAAACGAAAACGGCGACCGCCACGCCATCGTCGTCGATCCGGTCAACCGAATGCTGTACGAGTTCTACCAGTTGAAGAAGGTGCCGGGCGGCTGGCAGGCGGTGGGCGCTGCGACATTCGATTTGAAGAGCAACAAGTTGCGGCCGGACGGATGGACCTCCACCGATGCCGCGGGATTGCCGATCTTCCCGGCTATCATTCGTTACGACGATCTTAAACGGGGCATGGTGAACCATGCGATGCGCTTCACGGTAGTGAAGACGCGCCGCGCCTACGTTTATCCAGCCACGCACTACGCCAGCCGCCGCACCGATCCCGACTTGCCGCGGATGGGCGAACGCTTCCGCCTCAAGAAGGACGTCGATATTTCCAAGTTCTCCGCCGAACTGCAAGCGATCCTGAAGGGGCTAAAGAAGCACGGCATGTTCGTGGCCGACAACGGCATCGACTGGGCGCTGTCGTGCGCTCCCGACTTGCGCATTCCCGAACTGCACGAGGAACTGCGAAAGATCAAGGGCTCGGACTTCGAGGTGGTTACACCGCCGCCCGGCTACAAGCCCGCCAAGTAACGGATCGTTGAATGGTCACGTGATGAATTGACCCAGGAACTTGCGGCTCTGACGCAAGGCCCGCTTGCGGTCGTCGAGCGATCGTTCGTAAGCGCGGTCCTCCACTTCGATGCAAACCGGGCCGTTATAACCGGAATCGGTGAGGGCGGCGAAGAACGGGCCCCAGTGCACGTCGCCCAGGCCGGGCAACTTCGGCTTGTGCCAGCCGAGGCCGAGGATGCCGACCTCGTGCAAGCGCTCGCGATCGATCCGTTCGTCCTTGGCGTGGACGTGGACGATGCGGTCCCCGAACTCGCGGATGGCCCGGCCGCAATCGATGAACTGCCAGACCAGATGCGAGGGGTCGAAGTTCAAGCCGAGCGTGCGTCCGGGGAAGATGCGGAACAGTTCGCGCCACACCTCCGGGCACGAGGCGAGGTTCTTGCCGCCTGGCCATTCGTCGTCGCTAAAAAGCATGGGGCAATGCTCGATGCCAATGCGGACGCCGACGCTCTCGGCCTCGGCAATCAGCGCCGGCCACACGCTCTTCGCCTGGGCCAAGCTCGCCGCCATCGGCAACGCCGGATCGCGGCCGATAAACGTATTCACGACATTCACGCCGATGATCGACGCCGCCCGAATCACTTGCTTCAAGTGGTTGGCGACGACGCGGCGATGCTCGGGATTTGGGTCGAGCGGGTTCGGATAGTAGCCGAGCCCGGAAATCTTCACGCCGTGAATGCGAAGCAAGCTCTGGATGTGGTCCGCGGTTTCGGCCGTGAAATGCGTGGCGTCCAAGTGGGTGACGCCGGCGTAGCGGCGTTCGGCCTGCCCCGGCGGCCAACACATCAATTCCACGCACGCGAACCCCTCGTCCGCCGCGAACGCCAGCACTTCCTCCAGCGGTAGATCGTGGAGAATCGCCGAAACGAAGCCGAGTTGCATGGGTGCTCCGGAACTGAGGCCGACATGGCGATTCAGCAAGTTTAGGACTCCGGAGCGGCGTTTCCAAAGAATTGACTTTAACGAAATGCCAAAGCGAATCGCGCTTTTGCAGAAATACCGTCGCATTCGCCGGATCGTGCTCGGAGCCGCGATTGTTCGCATCGCGCCGGTCGCCGGCCGCCCGGCTTGTTCGCAATTGCATTGCCCGCGTTTGCATCCGCACCTTCCATCGGGCAAACTTCCCCGGATAGGAATCCCGCGCACGGACGAGTACAAGGAGGTCTTGTCGTGAAAATCCCCGCTCTTTTATCGTTGGCGGCAGCGGCCGGAGTGATGCTCCCGGCCGCGGCCATTGCCCAGCAAGCCCCGGTGCCCATCGCCGCGGCCAATCCCAATCAACAACTCGCCGACGCGATCGCCGCCAATCTCCGCGGCACCAACTTGGTCGCCGGGTCGAACGTCCAGATCGTGGCGCAGCAGGGCGTTGTGCACCTGAGCGGCACGGTCCGCGATGCGGCGCAGAAAGCGAACCTGGCGGCGGCCGTGAAGAGCATGGCCGGCGTCGCCGAGGTGCGCGAAGCCCTGAGCGTGCCCACCTCCGCGGTGATCCAGGCCCAGGTGCGGCCGGCGCCGGTGGCGCCCACGCCGCTCCCGCCCGTGATGGATCCGGTGGTCGAGCCGGCCCCGGTCGGCCTTCCCGGTCAGATCGCACCGGACATGCAGGCCCCGCCGCTGCCGCCGTACGCCTGGCCGACCTACGCCCCGTACAACAACGCCAGCCGCATCGCTTACCCGCAGGCCTACCCGTACAACGCCTTCCCGTTCATCGGGCCCTACTATCCATTCCCGAAGGTGCCGCTCGGCTGGCGCAAAGTGACGCTCGAGTGGTCCGACGGCCACTGGTACCTCGGCCGCAGCTCCTCCCCGCAAGATTACTGGCGCGTCAAGTTCCAGTGATTATCGATCGCTGGCTCGATACCCTTCCCCGACGCGGGCAGCGCGGGGGGAGGGTTTTTTCTTTCGTTCAGATTATCGCCACGGAATACGGCAGGGGCCAATCCGTGGTCGAACCCTTCGCGAAACTGTAAGAACTCGAATAATCAATTCCCCCTCAGGGTTCCGCCATGCGCGCCCTCACGCTTGCCGCGGCTGCGCTGGTGGTGGCGATCTGGTTATCAGCGCTCTCCACCATTCAGGCACAATCGCCCGACGACAAGAGCTCGGACCCGATCATCCAGGAGTATCTCGCCAAGCTGCCGGTGCTCATCGAGCGATATTCCACGAACCGGAAGATCCGCATCCGCGACATCGGGTACGTCATCGATCCGATAGCCGGGCAACGCATCGGCGACGAACGCTTCAACATCGTGAGTGAAACCATAACCGACGGGCAGCAGATTAAAGGCTACGTGCTGGAAGGGAAGTTCGCGGACCCAATGGAGGAGCAACGCAAGACCGATGTATACTTCTGGCGGCCGGACATGAGCTTCGCTGTCAGGCGGCAGGGAACACAGTTCAAGATCGTCGACAAGCATCTTGCGACAACGTCTCGATACGACAGCGAGCCGAAGAAATACTGGCTTTGCGCTCACGCGCCGATGCTGGCCGCGGGAGCGACCACCGGAACCAGCCTCTGGTTCGATCGGAGCGAGCGCAAATCTGTCATCATCACGATCGCGGACGTCAATCGAGTTGAAAGGAACGGCCGGACGTGCATCGAAGTTCGGACGAAGTGGGACAACCGCCATGGCATGATCGATTATGCGAACACTTACCTCGATCCGGCCAACGACTACATCGCAATCGCCGGCGAGTCGGACTGGAAAAAAATCGGGTATTTCGGAAAGGTTGATGAGGATGCTCCGAAGGAATTCCGGACCTTCTTCGACATCGAATACGCACCGTCGGCCGAGGGTTATCCGCTCCCAAAATACATCCGACGCACCACGCAGTATAACGGGACACCGGTCCTCAAAAGTCAAGACGTCGAGTTTCTGTCGTACGAGAAATACACGCCGTCGCCGGAGGAATTTCAGCTGGAAAAGCCCTACGGGTTGACGACGCCTGCAGTGGCGGTGGTTGAGGAGAAGCCAGCAGTGGTGCCCGCGGCGGCGCCGCGAAGCTACTGGCGGTGGATCGTGATCGGCGCGGGACTGCTTCCCGCCGGCATCGCGTTCGTCATTTTCCTCCTCGGCCGTCTGCGGCCGCGTCGGCAACCGTAGCCACCCCGCGGACCAGTGCTCCCATTCATTTGCGGCGGTAGATGGCGTCGCGCGGGTCGTCGGTGATGAACCAGGGGA
>DATNBQ010000252.1:0-10028 GCA_035571955.1 Urbifossiella sp.
TTGCCAGCGCGATCCTGGCCTCGCTGCCTACTGGTATTTCCAGGCCTGGCAAGCCGGTCTCGACGCCGTGGAACAGGACATTATCCGCGTCCGGGCCGAGTTGGAAGCGGCCGCCGAGAATGGCTCCGCCGAGGCGCAAAACGCCCTCGGTCTCTTGCTCTGCTTCGGCCACGACGATCCATTCACGGCCGCAATCTGGTTCGAACGGGCCGCGGAACAGAATCACCCGGAAGCGCTTCGCACGCTCGGCTATCTGGCCGAAGGCGGCCGCGGCGTCCCGAAGGACGAGGCTCGGGCGCTCGATTGCTTGCGCCGCGCCGCGGAACTCGGCGACCCCGTCGCGCAGGTCAATCTGGGAATGATGCCGGCGAGCATTCCTAGCAACGATTCCATTTCATGACTTTGCTCATCTTCTGCTTATTTTTCCGCCTGAGTCGTTTCTCCCCATTGCAATCGCTTCAACCCGCGAATGTTGCCTGACCCTCCAAATCGTTTCAACCTTGCGAACCGTTAATGCCGATTAAAGAAGAGAGGTGTCATGCCACCATCGCGGGAGGGAATCGATGATCCGCCCCTTGAGATATCGCGTCGCGGCAGCCGTGGTTGGCGTGGGATTGGCGGCCGCCGTCAGCGCTCAACCGCCGGCCAAGATTCCGCCCTTAACCGTTCCGCCGCCGACCGTTCCGACCTTGAAGCTGCCGACTCCGGAGATTCCCAAAATCCCCGAGCCGGGCGGTTCAATCCTGCCGGCGATTCGCGTTTCGATTCCCACGCCTGAAGAGGTGAGCCAAAAGGAAGCCGCTCCGAAAAAAGCGCCGGCGCCGAGCGCACCCGAAGCGGAACCGAAAAGCATCCTGCAGCCGGGCGAGACGCCCATCGATCTGGAATCGGCGCTGCGGCTTGCCGGCGTCGAGAACCCGGAGCTGCTGCTGGCCCGCACCCGCATCACGGAAGTGGATGCGGCCCGGCAACTCGCCGTTGCCCAACTGCTTCCCAACATCAACCTCGGCACCAACTACGACGCCCACGTCGGCCCCTTGCAACAATCGAACGGCAACATCCTCAACGTCAACCGCGACGCGATGTATCTCGGCCTGGGCGCCAACGCCACGGCTGCCGGCACCGTCGGCGTTCCCGGCCTCTCGTACAACCTGAACATCGGCGAAGGGTGGTACGGCTACCTCGTGGTCAAGCAGCGCTTGCAGACCACGCGGAACCTGTCCGATGCCGTTCGCAACGACGTGCTCCTGCGCGTCTGCCTCGGCTACCTGGAACTGCTGCGGAACGACGGCCGCCGCGAGATCGCCAAGAAGAACCGCAACGAAGCCGCGGAACTGGCCCGCGTGACCCGGGTCTTCTCCGACAAGGGGCAAGGGCGCAAGGCCGACGCCGACCGCGCCGCCGTCGAACTCCGCAAGCGCGAGTACGAGTTCACGCAAGCCGAAGCCGACACACTGACATCCTCGGCCCGGCTCGCTCAATTGCTGAACCTCGACCCGTCCACGCGGCTCAAGCCGATCGACGGCTGGGTGGTGCCGACGCCGGTTGTCCAAGATTCGATTCCATTGCCGGAGTTGCTGGGCATCGCCTTGATGAACCGGCCGGAACTGCTGGCCCGGCGTTCCGAAATCACCGGCGCACTGTACGAACTGTCGTTGGCCAAAATTCTGCCGTTCTCGCCGAACATGATCATTGGCTACAGCGCGGGCGGTTACGGCGGCGGCAGCAATCTCGTCGCCAACCCGCCGGGATTCATCAACGGCAGCGGCGTGCTGACCACCGGCCCGCGCTTCAGCGGTTTACTCGGCCGCAGCGACGTCGACGTCGTCATGTACTGGACATTCCGCAACATGGGCGTGGGAAACATCGCTCTGATTCGCGGCGCGGATAGCCGAGCCAAGCAGAGCGTCCTGCGCGAAAAGGAAACCCTTAACATGGTCCGCGCGGAGGTCGCCGAGGCCAAGGCCCGCATCGACGCCCGCAACTTGCAGATCGATGTCGCCGAGAAGGCCGTTCGCACCAGCCAGGAAGCTTACACGGAAGACCTGAAACGCACGTTGGGCGGCCAGGGGTTGCCGCTCGAAGTGATCGATAGCTTCCGGCTGCAAGCGCGGTCGCGGTACGAATACCTGGAGGCAATCGTCGATTACAACAAGGCCCAGTATCAGTTGTGGGTGGCCCTGGGCAAACCGCCGGCCAATGCGTTGGCCCGGCCCATTCCCGCGGACCTGGTGCCGCCGCCGACCATCAATCTGAAGCCCGGGCCCGTCGTTCTGCCGATCCCGAAAATCCTTCCTTCTCCACTCCCGGTGAAACCGTGACCTCGACCGCGCCCGGTTAACTTCTATTGGCACTCGGTGGAGATCGGGAATGCGTTGGCCTCAACGATGGATGCGGCAAGCAAGGAGGTGGGCAGCGGCGGGAATGGCCTGCGCCGCGCTGGCCGCGTCTGGATGCCGCACGACCGAATCCGTCCCGGCGCCCCATCCCCTCTCGGGCCTCCTGCCGCGACTCTTCCCCGCGGACGATCCGCTGCCGCCGACTTTCGAAAAGCACGATGCCCTGGTGCGGCACGCCCACGCCATCGCCGATGAATCGTCGAGCCCGGCCAATATATCGCTCGCCGGAGCAACGCTGAACGCGCCTGAGCCCGCCACTAGCGATCCCGTTGGACCGACGCAACCGGGAGCGGGAACGGATGCGATGGCACAACCGCCGGCCAAGACTGAAGAGACGCTCGACCTGGGAATTGCCTTGCGGCTTGCCGGCGTCGATAACCCGACCATCGCCCTGGCCCAGGAACAGATTCGCGAAGCGATGGCCGGGCAGTTGGCCGCCCGTTCGCTCCTGTTGCCGAGCGTCAACATCGGCGGCAACTACCACTGGCACGATGGCGCCTTGCAGCCGTCGTTCGGCGGCATGCGCATCGTCAAGAGCCAGAGCCTTTACCTCGGCTTCGGGGCACGCACCCTGGCGGCCGAAACGCTGGCCTTCCCCGGCATCCGCCTGTTCGCTCACCTGGGCGACGCCATTTACGAGCCATTGGCCGCCCGGCAGCAAGTCGTGGTCCGCAGTTCCAATGCCCAGGCCGTGCAGAACAACATGCTCGGCCGCGTCGCCACGGCGTACATGGAATTGATCGGCGCCGAAGCCCGCATTGCACTTTTGAAGAAGAGCGAACAGGAAGTCGGCGAGATCGCCCGCTTGACGCGCGTCTACGCGGACAAGGGGCAAGGCCGCGAGAGCGACGCCGACCGCGCCCAGACGCACCTCGAACTGTTGCGCCGCGAGATCTTCGAAGCCGAGGGCGAAGCCAAGGTCGCCTCGGCCCGCTTGTGCCGCTTGTTGAACCTCGACCCGTCGATTCATCTGCGCACGCCCGGCGGCGCCGTCGTCGCCTTCCGGTTAATTCGCGAAGATGTGGAACTCGAATCGCTGATTGCCGAGGCGACCACCAGTCGGCCGGAACTGTTCGCGCAAATCGCGGCTATCCAGCAGGCCCAGGTCCGCATTCGCCAAGAGAAGATTCGCCCCTATTTGCCGCTGATTTCCATCGGTTATAGCGGCGGCTTCTTCGGCGGCGGCAGCAACCTCGTTTCGTCGCAGTTCGGCCCGATGGGCGCGCGAACCGATCTCGATGTCTGGGCCATCTGGACGATGCAGAACATGATGGTCGGCAACCGCGCCCAGGTCCGCCGCGCCGATGCCGTGATGGGCGAAGAGATTGCCGAGTACGACCGGTGGGTGAACGTGATTCGCGCTGAAGTGTCCGAGGCGATGGCCGACGCCAAGGCCGCGGCCCGACAGATCGAACTCTCGAAAAAGGCGGTGGCCACCGCGGAAGAAGGCTACAAGCTGGAACTCGAACGCATCCGCGCCGGCGGACCGAAGCTCGGCTTGCCCATCGAAGTGCTCGATAGCTTCGACTTGCTGCTCACCGCGCAGAAGGAATACCTGCGGGCGATCATTGAATACGACATCGTGCAGTTCCGGCTGTTCGTGGCAATGGGGAGCAATCCACTGACGGCGCCAAGCGCCGAGCCGCAAGAACCGCGGCAGCCCGAGGAGGCGAAGAAGACGAAGCCTTAAGCGCGGCTTCAGCGAGCGGGTTTGCCCGACAAGGAACGGACGCGATTGGAAACATTCAGGGTGGCGATGGCCGTTTGATAGGCGACGCAAACGACCAGAGCCATCGCGAGCTGGCACAATTCACCGGCCAAGGTGGGCATTTTCGACATGGCGGCTTCCCGACTCAATTCATCGCGGGCGCGCTGCATCCGGCGGCGCGCGCGACATTGGGCTGGAAGCGTCCGTGCTTCGATCCAATCCGATGGATTGCTGGCGTGTTAAGAAAAGGTATCAGGGTTCAGGGCTGAGCGGAAGCATCAAAATCGGAAAAATCGGAAAAAGTGTTCGAAGGGTCTGTGCCCGACGATCTTTGCCTTCAAGAACCGTTGTTACGCAGCGAGCGCGCTGCACTATGCGACGCAGGTGATGCACGACACTGTCGCGACCTTCGTGGCGGATTGCACAAACGCGGACCGTTCTCAGTGCCTCGGTTACTTTTGTAGCCGGCCTCTGTGAGGCCGGATGCCATCGGAATCCGGCCTCTGTGAGGCCGGCAACAACCAGCCTGAGACATTGCCCCTTTTCGATGTGACTCCATGATGACTTTGCGGTAAAATTCAATTCACCACCTGCCAAGCGGTCCCCCCATGCTTTCCGTCGGCAGTTTCCCGTCTCGCTTACATGGCGCCGTTTCTCGGCGGTCGTTCCTGTCGGCCGCCGCCACTGCACCGCTTGCGCTTGGCGTTCAGGCCGCGCCGGAACAAACGCGCGCAGCGAAGGCCAAGTCCGTCATCGTACTCTGGCTGTGGGGCGCGCCGAGCCACCTCGATACATTCGATCCGAAGCCAAACGCCGCGGCCGAGGTTCGCGGGCCGTTCGGCACCATCGCGACCCGAACGGCAGGCGTCCGCTTCACCGAACTCTTTCCCAGGATTGCCGCCCGATCCGACCGGTTTGCACTCGTTCGTTCCAACGTGAACTTCGATGGCGATCACCTCAAGGCCGGGTCGATCGGCCTTACCGGCGGCATGGAAGGACGCGATGCCCTCATTCCGAACTTCGGATCCGTGGTGGCCCGGCATCGCGGCGGCAACCACTTACCCGCCTTCGTCGCACTCGGCCGCGGCAACCCACGCGATGTCGTCGGCCCCATGAAGGGGTTCGGCGCAGGCACGTGGGGGCGGGCCTTCGATCCCTTTCTCGTCGGCTGCACCGAATCCGGCGCGACCGACATTCCCGCCCTCAAGCTGCTCGATGGTCTCTCGCCGGCGGCCCTCGGCGATCGCCGCACGCTGCTGGGCGAATTGGACCGGAAGCGCAAGGAAGCCGAGGCGAACGGCCTCGACAAATGGGATATTACGAAGCAGCGGGCATTCGCGCTCCTGACCTCACCCGAGGCGCGCAAGGCGCTCGATCTGTCTCAGGAGGACCGGCGAATCCGCGAGGCCTACGGCCAGACTTCGTTCGGCCAAAGCTGCCTGCTGGCCCGTCGGCTCGCCCAGGCTGGCGTGCCGTACATTCAAGTGAACTGGAGTCAGTACGTGGAGGCGATGACGCCCAACTGCGATTTTGGCTGGGACACGCACGTCTTCAATTTCGATCTGCTGCCGGATCGCCACGGGCCAATTCTCGACCGCGTGTATTCCACTTTGCTCGACGATCTTGGCGATCGCGGCATGCTCGACAGCACGCTGGTGCTGGCCCTGGGCGAGTTTGGCCGCACGCCGCGGATCAATCGCCAGGCCAGTCGCGATCACTGGCCGCAATGTTACTTCTCGCTGTGGGCCGGTTGCGGGATTCGCGGCGGCGCCGTAATCGGCGACAGCGACAAGACCGGCAGCGCACCGGTCACCGAGCCCATGACGCCCGGGATGGTCGGCGCCACGATCCTCGACCTGGCCGGAGTGGATTCTCAGGCGCGGGCGGAACTCCGGGTGCTGCCGGGCGAACGGGTGATTCATGAACTCTTCTGACCCGATTCGACTCACCGCGGACGGCACGTTCAAGTCCGATCCGGTATTCGTCAAGGACGGCGGCGAGATCGTCTACACACTCCTGGAAACGCCGGTCCAGATGCGGTTGATACGCCTGATCGTCGCGGACAAAACCGTCTCGAAGCTCAACCCAACGGCAACGACCAACGAGTTCGAGGCGAGTTTCACCGCCGACGGCTCGCATTACGCCTTCGTTCAAAGCCGCGGCAACCTGAACATGAAGATGGTGATTCGCGAACTCGCCACCAATAAGGATGCCGTCTTCGATCCGGGTGGCGGATTTGCCGGTGTTCGCCGGCCCACGTTTCATCCGGCCGGCGATCGCGTTACATTCGCCATTCCGGGGGAAACCGGCCAGGAGATCGCCAGCGTCAGCAGAAACGCGACCGACAAGAAAACGCTCGCCACCGGCGGAATCAACAACTGGCCAGCCTATTCGCCCGACGGCCGGCGGATCGCCTTTTCGTCCAGCCGCGATGGAACATTCGACCTCTACGTTATGAATGCGAATGGCTCGGGCGTCCGACGCGTTGTGAAACTCGACGGCATGCAGATGCGTCCGAGTTGGTCGCCGGACGGCCAGCGCCTCGCCTTCACGTCCAACCACGCCGGCAGCTACGACCTCTGGATCGTTCGCCTCGACGGCACTGGCCTCGTCCGCCTGACGGGCAGCGCCGAGCGCGACGACTATTCCGCATGGCGCCCCGACGGCAGACAAATCGCATTCGTCGGCGAACGCAATGGAAAGTTCGACCTGTACCTGGCATCCATTCCGAACTGATCCTTGCCGTCGCCTGACGAGACGTCGGCATCCAGGTGCAAAAACTGTTCGACACGCCGGGGCACAATGGTTTGCCGGCGGCGTTCGCACTCGCCTCGATACTGACGTCCTGGCCCTGATCACATTGATCGCCAAGGTGATGATCGAACCGAAGTTGCGCGGCGACGCCGCGGACGCCGCTGTCATGCCCGTCCGCGACGCAGCAGATGCGTAGCCGCTGCGGCCAAAGAGCGTGTCGATTCCCTGCGAATTGCGGGCTTTTAAAAATGGAGGCCGCTTTATTTTTTTCCGCCGCCGAGCGCATCATCACCAAGTGCCTTGATTCATGGGCTTTTATCGCTGTGTTCGTTCGGCGACTCATGTGGCCGCGCGGCCATGCTCCCTCTCGGCCTGCGACGCAAGTTGGAAATGCAGCGACTCTTGCGATTTCACCCCGGTCGGCCGCCGGCGGCCATATAACGGCCTCCATCATAGTAATTGGCGTCATGACGATTCTCCGTTTCGGGATGCAATTCGGCCCCAAGGAAGCCTAACATCCGGTGAACGGGCGTCAACCGGCATAAAAGGAACGACACCAAAGCCCCCGCGAGGGATTTGCGGGCGCGAAGGGATCGGATTGTTGTTTGCGTTGTGGGTGCCGAAGGCGTTACACTTGCTGGAAGTGACCGTCGGAGCGATGAATCCCCATAGGGATTCCGCTCCGCGGTTTCGTTCAACCGAAGCTATGCATCGTGCTCCGCCGGCCGGACGCGCCGGCTTGGAGTCGCGCGTCACCGAGCGGAGCACGATGCATAGTTTCCTCTACGTTCGCGGACAAAACACGCGCGTGGTAGTGCCATCCCATGAGTCGCCGCAGTCGATTTGAGACCGCATCTTGGAAATTGGATCGTCCGCCAACAGGCATCCGGTTCAGTCCCGACGGCAGCTGCTTGCATGCCTACGACGGACGAACCATCTATACCTGGAGCGTCCCGGGATTCCAGGAGGTCCGGCGGTTTTCAATCGAGCAATCCGAGCACAGCCGGGAAGGACATTGCCGCTTCATCGATGACGGCAAGAGTATCTTGTTGATCGCAAGCGACGACAACAGCGAAGAAGGGATCCATCGCCTCACGGTACGCGAACTCGAAACCTGCACACTGAACAATCAGGGAGACCTTCATCTCGAGCACTATGGATTGCTGGTGATTCTCTTCAATCGCGCCGAAAGCCTACTGCTACTGAGAGACTGCGGTGGGATGTCGCACTTTGTCGAGTTCCCTTCGTGCATGAGAGTCCGTTCCGTCAGGTTCGAGCCTTCTGTCTATTCTGAAAGAGGCTCCGTCAAGTCGATGGTGTTTTCGCCCGATGAGACCGAATTCTGGTGCGTTTGCGGTTTCGATGAGCCGACCGGGTATCGCGAATACCTCGCCGCGTTCGAGCCGAGTACCGGGAAGGGACTTAGACGACAGAAGCCGAACAAGGCGAACCATATCGACGGCCTTCGGTTGACTCCAAAGGCGGATGCGCTGCTTACTGTCGAGGAGGAAGCACTATGCCTCCTCGACCCGAAGTCGTGGAAGCTGCTCCGTAAGGTCGATTTGGCCCGCTCGTTGCAAAAAGGATGGGGCAGGAGTGGACCAGCGTTGGCCTTTGCTCCCGGTGCCCCATTGGTAGCCCTGTCGTGCGAGCACAACACGAGGGTCTGCATCGCAGATTACGAAGCGCCGAAGCTGATTGGCGTGTTCGATGTCGATGAAGACTTTTGTGTTAGGTTGCTGTCATTTTCCCCGGACTCTCGGTATCTTGCGATTGCGAGTTACGATGTTCAGAATGAGGTACGAGTCTGGGACGTGTCCGAGACGAAGCCGGGGCAGCCGCGAACCAGCCGTTGCACCTGACCGCGGCGGCATTACGGCTTTTCAGGGTTCAACGTCTCACCAGCCGCCGCGGCAGGTGAATTGGTGCGTTCGCTGCTTCAGGAGACGACTGTGGCGCTGCCGCACGAAGTCGAACGCCTGGGACCGGAAGTTCAATCCTGGGTCGAGCAACAGTTGCTGAGCGATCTGCGGCATTACGGGGTTCAGCGAAACGACCTTCTATTTGATTGGTCGCAAGTGGTGCAAGAAGGACACTACATGGACTTTCGCGGCCGGATGCTTGAGAGTCTGTCGGACATACTCGTTCGGGGTTCTGACGGCACCACCGTCGCAGAAGGTTGGATGGATTTCGTGAATACTTCCGCGGGCACGGATTCAGAACCGCGACTTTTCTGGCTGTTTCTTTCTGTGGCGGCTGATTGCAAGCTCAAGAAGGTGAAAGAGGATGCACTGCTGCCGGTCCACCTTTGGGAGTCCATGACGGATTCAGAGAAGCAGCATGTGGCGGATACTGAATCGAAATGGCTGCATCGAGATCCGAAGGTTCAAGCTTGGCGGCTAAAGCAGCAGCGAACCAACGGATGAAGCTGACCGGGGCCGCCATCCTGGTTTCGCGCGGCATGAAGGTGTTGCAGGCGGCCCCGGCAGCTTATCCTTATCGTTCGGCCTCAGTTTCCGTGATTCTATGGCAGTGAATGTCGATGTGCTCTGTACGCGACTTGAACATGCAATCACGTTGTTGGAGCGTGTTGGTGAGGACCACTGGGCCGCTTGGCTTCGCGAAGATCTCGCTCGCATTCGTGGCGGCAATATCGAAGGGCTCTCGCATCTCCGAAGTGCGTTCGGTGGCATGGGGAGCTTCAACGATCTGGTGATCCATACGGTTAACGGGCATCGGATCGTTCCCGACGAATCCGATTCAGTTAACAAGGAGCTCGATTTGCTGAGGTCGTCCATCTTTGAGGTGGTGCAATCTGTCAGGCAACAAGCCGAGGCCGAACTAGATGCTGCAGATGTAACATCGATTTCATGAATCAGCGGGCCGAACAGCACTCATGGTCTCCGGACTTTAGACAATAGTTCCCCTACCGGCAATTCGCGGCAGATTCAGCACTCATGGACTCCGGACTTTAGACAATAGTTCCCCTACCGGCAATTCGCGGCAGATTCACGAACGTCGGAGTAGCTCTTCGAAGGCGTCACTCGCTGCAATCACTCGACGTCGGCGCCGGGATGGTTCTTTCGGTGGTCTACGCTTCGCGGTCGGGCCGCGGCGGGACCAAACAGCACTTCGGGGTCAGGCCGGCTTCCCGTTGAGGAAGGCCG
>DATNBQ010000253.1:0-18943 GCA_035571955.1 Urbifossiella sp.
ACCGACGACGCCGGCCCGATCACGATCTCCTCGTCGAGTTGCAACTCCGGCCCCGGCTCCGTGTACTGCACGAACGGGTTGAGGTGCTTGCGGAGAATCTTCGCCGCCTCCACCACCGCCATCTGCGGGGCGAGCGTGCCGTTGGTCCAGATCTCCATCACCAGCCGGTCGTAGTTCGTCTTCTGGCCGACGCGGGTCTCCTCGATGTCGTACTTCACGCGAACAACGGGCGAGAATGAGCTATCGACGGGAATGACGCCCACCTCGCGTTCCTTGCCGGCGTTATCTTCCGCCGTCCGGTAGCCCCGGCCATTCTCGACGGTCATCTCGACCGTGAACGGCACATCGCTCGTCAGCGTGGCGATGTGGTGCTCGGGATTGACGATCTGGATCGTCTCGTCGTGCTGCACGTCGGCGCCGCGAACCACGCCCGCCTCGTGCTTGACGATGCGAACGGTCTTCGGCTGATCCGAGACGTTCTTAACGACCAGACTCTTGATGTTGAGGATGATGTCGGTGACGTCCTCGACGATGCCGGTGATGGTGGAAACTTCGTGCTGAACGCCCTGGATTTTGACGCGGGTGACGGCGCTGCCTTCGAGGCTGGAGAGCAGGATGCGGCGAATGCTGTTGCCGATGGTCATGCCGAAGCCGCGCTCGAACGGCTCGACGAAGAACTTGCCGTAAGTGTCGGTGAGGGTCGTGCGGTCTGCGTGCACCCGATTGGGGAGCTCGAGCCCGCGCCAGCGAACGCGCATGATGTATCCTCCGTAGCCGTCGGCTTTCCGCGATCCCCGGCGGTCTCGGGGGACGCGAACCAGACGGCGATTCCTACGAACGAACCCGGCGACCGCAGCCGGAATACTGGGAACCAGACTAACCACAGAAGCACAAAGACACAGAGAAGAGAAAGAGGGAAAAACGAGATTGATTCGGAATCAAATGCTCCTTTTTCCATTCGTTTCCTGTTTGTTCTTATCTGTCGATAACCTTCCGTCTAATTTGGTGTGTGGAACAACAAACCGCAGAGGCAGGGCTAAAGGGGGATTGATCCCTATTCAATGCTCCTTTTTGTCTCTCTGATCGTCTTTCTTCTCTGTGTCTCTGTGCCTCTGTGGTCAATCTTCTGTCATTATCGCGTGGCGATTTCGATGATCAGTTGCTCGCGGATTTCGTGGATGCGTTCGTCCACGTCCGCCCGCGTCGGCGTCCGGGTCATCCGCCCTTCCGGCGAGTCCTGGTTGTTCATCACTTCCAGGAAATCCGGCACGCGGACGAGGTTCTTCTGCAATCCCTCGCGGGCCAGTTTCAAGCTCCGCTCGACCGCCTTGGCCTTGACGATGTCGTTTGGCTTCACCAGGGTGCTGGGCACGTCGCACTTGCGGCCGTTGATCAGAATGTGGCCGTGGGCGACCATCTGCCGGGCGCTGGCGCGGGAGCTCGCGAAGCCCAGCCGGTGCACCACATTATCCAAACGGCGTTCCAGGATCGAGAGCAATTGCTCGCCGGTATTGCCGACGGAGCGCGTGGCGAGGGTGTAATAGCGACGGAATTGGTTCTCGAGTACGCCGTAGAAGCGCTTGAGGCGCTGCTTCTCGCGAAGGCGGATGCCGTATTCGGATTGCTTGCCGCGGCGGGCGCCGTGCATGCCGGGGGGCAGTGCCTCGCGGTCGATCGGGCACTTCGGGCTGAAGCAGCGCTCGCCTTTGAGGAAGAGCTTCATCTGCTCGCGCCGGCACATTTTGCAGACCGGATCTGTGTTGCGGGCCATGGGTCTCGTGGGTTTCGAATCAGGGGTCGGGTTGGGGATCGGTAGAACCGATCCACGCGGTCGGCGAGGCAGTAGACGTTAATCGCGGTTCCCCGGCGAACCCCAGAGTCGGAATCGGGGAAATTGGCGATCAGCGCGATTCGCGCGCGGCGAATCGAAACTACACTCGTCGTTTCTTGGGCGGGCGGCAACCGTTGTGCGGCAGCGGGGTCACGTCCTCGATCGCCTTGACGTTGAGCCCCGCGGCCTGAAGCGCCGTGACGGCCGACTCGCGGCCGGCGCCGGGGCCCTTCACCCGCACTTCGATTTCCTTTACGCCGAATTTCTGGGCCTTGCTGGCGCACTCTTCCGCGGCTCGCTGGGCCGCGAACGGCGTGCTCTTGCGGCTGCCCTTGAATCCCACCGCCCCGCCGGACGAGTGGCACAGCGTGTCGCCATTCGTGTCCGTGATCGTGACGATGGTGTTGTTGAACGTGCTCTGCACGTGGGCCACCCCGCGGCTGACGTTGCGGCGGGCCTTTTTCTTCTTCCCTTTGGCCATGGATGGCATTCCTTCGGGCAAACAGCGGACTCACATCCGCAGCTCGCCGGATATTAACGGAGGTCTTTGACGCCCTTCTTGCCGGCAACCGTCTTGCGGATGCCCTTGCGGCTGCGGGCGTTCGTCTTGGTTCGCTGGCCGCGGCACGGCAGGTTCTTGCGGTGCCGTTCGCCGCGGTAACTCTTAATTTCCTTGAGGCGAGCGATGTTGCTCGCTTCCTGGCGGCGGAGCGGCCCTTCCACGAGATAGTCGCGATCGAGCAATGCGGCGATGCGGGCAATCTCGTCGTCGGTCAGTTCCTTGGCGCGCCGCTGCGGGTTGATGTGCAGCTTCTCGCACACTTCGATGGACGTGCTCGGCCCCAGCCCGCGAATGTACCGCAGGGAAATGTGGGTCGGCTTGTCCGGCGGAATGTCGACGCCTTGAATACGCGGCATAACTGTTGATCCCGTGGAGGCTCTTAGCCTTGGCGTTGCTTGTGGCGCGGATCTTCGCAGATGATCCGCACGACGCCCTTGCGGCGGATCAGTTTGCACTTCTCGCAAATCCGCCGGACGCTGGCTCGGACTTTCATGGTCCACCTGTACGCAAAAAACCGACGCTCGCCGGTAAACAATCAACTTACCGGGGCCGGGAAAAACGGCAAGATCGAGCGCCGGAAAATACGAACCGTCGTCGGGTCAGCCCCGACGCAAGTTTTGCGGGTTAGCCGCGATGCGGAGTCTGCGAAGCCGAGCGCTCCCCTATCGAGTTGTACGCTGCTCCGTCCATCGCTATAAAACCAGTTCGACCCGAGATCCCTTTTGCGAATTCCCGAATGCCGGCGAAGACTTTGCCACTGGCCGAACCAAGAGCCGCATCCCCCAAGGGCACGTACTCGTTCATTTCCCTCGGTTGCCCCAAGAACACCGTCGATTCTGAACGAATGCTCGGCAAATTGGCCCAGGAAGGCTACGCGCTCCAAGCCGACGCCGCCGGGGCCGATGTCGTCGTCGTGAACACCTGCGGCTTCATCGAACCGGCCCGGCAGGAATCGCTGGCCGTCATCCGCGAGATGCTGGCTTTGAAGCATGCCGGCAAGATCGGGGCCGTGGTCGTTGCCGGATGCATGGCCGAACGGCAACGAGAAATGCTCCTCGAAGCGGTCCCGGACGTGGATCAGATCGTTGGCGTGTTCGGCCGCGAGGAAATCGCTTCGGTCGTCGACCGGGCCGTGACGCACCGCGACGAGCAGCGGTCGCTGTTTCGCCCCGCCCCGGTGCGCGCCCTCGAAGATACTGCCCGCCTCCGCATCACCCCGCGGCACTATGCTTACCTGAAAATCAGCGAAGGGTGCGATCGGCTTTGCACCTATTGCGCTATTCCCAAGATGCGCGGCAAACACGTCACCAAGCCGATCGAGGAAGTGCTTCGCGAAGCGCGGGAACTCGCCGCCGATGGGGTTCGCGAACTGATCGTCGTCGCTCAGGACACCACGTATTATGGCTTCGACCTGTACGGCCGTACCCGGCTCGCCGAACTGCTCCGCGAACTGAACCGCGTCGATGGCCTCGAGTGGATTCGCGTGCTTTACGCCTATCCCGAACACTTCGCGGACGAGGTGATCGACGCCCTCGCGACATCGTCGAAGATCATTCCTTACCTCGATATGCCGCTGCAACACATCAACGATCGCATTCTGAAGCGGATGCTCCGCCGAGTCGATCGCGCCGATACCGAACAACTGCTCGGCCGGCTGCGAACGGCCATTCCGAACCTGGCACTACGAACGACATTCATAACTGGCTTCCCCGGTGAAACGGATGCGGAATACGAAGAACTGCGTCAATTCGTGTCCGACTTCCGCTTCGAGCGGCTCGGCGTCTTCCCCTATTCCCTGGAACCGGGAACGCCGGCGGAGAAACTCGATGGGCAAGTGCCGGAGGATGTGAAGCAAGCGCGGGTCGCCGGGATCATGGAAGTGCAGCAGCAAGTCGCCTTCGAGTGGGCCAAGAAACAGATTGGCCGCGAGCACGTTGCGATCGTCGATGGCCCCGATCCGGAGTTCGCCAACCATTTCCGCGGCCGCACCACGGCGGATTCCCCCGAGATCGATTGCGAAATCCGCATCAAGGCCAAGAGCCTGCGTTCGGGCGACTTCGTGAAGGTGAAGGTCACCGCGGCGGACGGTTACGATCTCGCGGGCCGCGCCATGGGTTCCGCCTGGTAGACTCGCGAGGCGTTCGCATGAAAGCCGTTCTGATTACGGGTTCGGCAACGGGAACGGGCCGCGCCTGCGCCGTCCGCTTCGCCAGGCTCGGTTACGCCGTCGCCGTCAATTATTCCAAGTCCGAGGCCGACGCCGAAGAAACGGCGGCGCTCGTAAAAGCCTGCGGCGTGCCGGTACTCGTCCACAAGGCGACCGTCGGCGACGATGCGCAGGTGAAGGCGATGGTGGCCCGCGTCCACCGCGAGTTCGGCGGTCTCGATGTCCTCGTCAACAACGCCGGGATGACGCACTTCATCGCTCACACCGATCTCGATGCCATTACCGATGCTGTCTGGGACGAGATTTTCCAGGTAAATCTAAAAGGGGCGTTTTACTGCACGCGGGCGGCGATGCCGCTGTTGCGGGAACGCCGCGGCAACGTCGTGAATGTCAGCAGCGTGGCGGGACTCACCGGGCAGGGCAGTTCAATTCCTTACGCGGCGAGCAAGGCAGCGATGAACTGCATGACGCAATCGCTGGCGCGGGCGTTCGGGCCAGAAGTGAGGGTGAACGCAGTCGCTCCGGGGCCAATCTTGACGCGGTGGCTGGCCGGCCGCGAGGCCGCCGTCGAGAAGTACCTGGAACAGGCGCCGCTGCATCGCGCAGCCGACCCGGACGACGTCGCCGATAGCGTCATTTACCTGGCCACCGGCACTTCACTCACCACGGGCCAAGTGATCGTCGTCGATGGCGGCCGCACCATGTAGCCGTCGAATCCACATCTCGCGACTTTGCGAATACAGGGGCCGGCACAGTTCGGCGCTCATATTCTTACCCCTGTTACGCAGTCTTCGCAAACTATCGCGAGTGCGAACATGACGCCGGATTGTCTCGTCAACCGCTTGACTCCGGTGGAACGCGAAACGTTCAATTCCCAAGGATACCTTATCGTCGAAAATGCCCTCGACGAGCGAACCATCCAGCGATTGATTGCCGCGGTGGACCGCATCGATGCCCGCGAACGCACCGAAGACACTCGCGACACGTTGCTTTCCGTTCCCAACATCATTCACGAAGACCCGGCTCTCGTCGATTTGATCGACTGCCCGACGACACTCCCCAAAGTCTGGGGCATCCTCGGCTGGAATATCGCCATCTACCATTCGCACGTGGACGCGACGCCGCCCGCGACCAAGGCCGCAACGAAATGGCGCGTCGCCTGGCATCAGGACAGCATGCGCGTCAACGACGAAATCGAATCGAAGCCGCGGCCGCGGCTATCGCTCAAGATCGGTTACTACCTGACGGACGTTCGCGAACCGGATCGCGGCAACACGCTGCTTCTCCCCGGTTCGCATTTGCAGGATGAACTCGATTGCCCCGCCGATGGCGCGTCGAATCCCGCCGGCGCCGTGCCGATCTGTGCCCAGCCCGGCGCCGCGCTCATTCTCGATCGCCGCACCTGGCATTCGCGCAGCCCGAACCTGTGGAACCAGACGCGCAAGGTGGTGTGGATTGGCTACGCCTACCGCTGGCTTCGGCCGAAGGACGCCATGACGGTGGCGAAACTGATTCCCAATCTCGATCCGGTTTGCCGTCAACTGCTCGGCGACGGTCTCTCGGCCAACGGCGCATACGACCCCGTGGATGGCGACGTGCCGCTCCGCGGTTGGCTCCGCGAGCATTGCCCGGACGACGCCGACTGGTCGCACCACGGCCGCTCGCAATCGCGGCCGCCGGCGATGGTCCGCGGCAAGAATTCCGGTCGACAATGAGCCTCGAATCGCGACCAAAGCCGCGAGGTCGCAAAGTGTTAAGAGTCGAGCAAAGTCGAATGATCCGGCCGCAAAGAAGCACAAAAGACAGGAGAAATATAGTCGCTTTCTTTGCGTCTTCGCGCCTTTGCGCGAGCTTCTGGTTTATCGTGCCGCGGCTCGCGTCAAGCGGTCGCGGATGGCCGCCCACTCCGGGCCTTCGGGAGGCACTTCCACCAGAATCAAATCGAGGCCGGCGCCATCGAGGCGATGGAGTGCGTCGTACAGCAATGCGGCCGCCTGGCCGGGTTCGGCCGGCAAACTGATGTGCTGGCTCGCCGCTCGCTCCGGCCAAAACCCTTCGCCGTGGAACATCACGCTGCCGACGCGCTTCCCCGCATGGGCCGCTTCGAGCAAGTCATCGACGAGCGCCGCACCTTCGACCAACCGCAACTCGGTGCGCGGGCTGTAATGCTTCTCCATCTGTCCCGGCGAGCGGGCGATGCCGGGCATCTCGCTCGCCACTTCAACGGGGCCCACGATCCGCTCCAACTGAGGAATCCCGATTAGCCCGTGGCGAAGCAAGCGGATGCGCTCCCCCGCGGCATCGACGACAGTCGATTCCAAACCGCCGGAGCAAGCGCCGGCATCGAGGAGCAAGTCGATGCGGCCATCGAGGCCGCTCAGGACGTGTTCGGCGCGGGTCGGGGAAAGTTCGGTGCTGCGATTGGCGCTCGGCGCGGCCAAAGGAACGCCGGAAGCACGTATCAAGGCCCGGGCCACGGGATGCGCGGGGCAGCGGATCGCCACGGTGGGGCCGCCGGCGGTGACGACATCCGGCACCTCGGCACGCTTGCTTACGACGATGGTTAGAGGCCCCGGCCAAAAGCGGTTTGCGAGCGCCGCGGCCTTGTCCGGCCAGGTCGCGGCAACGCGGGAAACATCGCCGGGATCGGCGACGTGAACGATCACGGGGTTGGTGGCCGGCCGCCCCTTGACAGCGAATATGGCGAGCACCGCGGCGGCGTCCAGCGAATTGGCACCAAGTCCATACACGGTTTCGGTGGGGAAGGCGACGAGTCCGCCGCGGCGAAGCACCGCCGCCGCCCGACGAATCGCCGCCGGATCGGGTTGAGCCGCATCGACGCTCAGCACTTCGGTAATCATCGGTTCGGTTCGCCGAAGGCGGCTCGTTCGATTGCCGCGCGATCGAGCAACGGCGTCGCGCCCCGATGCTCGCAGACGCTGGCCGCATAGTAATTCGCGAAGCGGGCGCACTCCGCGAGCGGCCGCCCCTCGAGATGCAGGCAGACCATTGCCGCCGTGAAAGCGTCGCCGGCGCCGACGGTATCGATCACTCTCGCCGCAGCGGCCGGCACCCGGAACTTTGAATGGTGCTGGTCCTCGATTTCGCAGCCGCCCTGGCCCAAAGTCAGAATCCGGCACTCCGGCCGCCGGCACTCCCCGCTCGCCAAGTAGCGCTCATCGTCGGAACTCAGTTTCACCCAGTCGGCCGCCTCGAAGCAGCGTTCCAATGTCGCACCGGATGGCGCGAACGGTGGGCGGATATTGACGTCGAGCACGCGCAGCCCCGTGGCCATACGAACCAGTTCCAGAATGGATTCGCGGGATTTGGCCGACCGCAGCGCCAGCGTTCCAAAGCAAAGCGCGGTTAGCCGCGAGGCGGAGCCCGCGGAGCCGAGCGCGCTTCCCGGCTCAATGAAATCCCACGCGGCATTCTCGGCGATCGTGTACGTCGGCACCTTGTTGGCATCGAGCACGACGCGCACTGTCCCCGTCGGATATTCGGCATCCGTCTGAATCCAGTCATCGCGAACGCCCAGGGAGCGAACGCAGTCGCGGAGTTCGCGGCCGAGGTCGTCGTCGCCGACGCGGGAGAGAATGGCGGAGTCGTGGCCGAGTTGTCGGCAGTGGAAGGCGAAATTGAACGGGGCGCCGCCGATGACTCGACGCCCGTCCGGATAAAGGTCCCAGAGCAGCTCGCCGATGCCGACGATCACGTCACTTTTCCGTAACGGCCATGTCGAAACCGCCGACCGGGCCGGCGGCGGCCGAGCGCTCGAGAATCTTCTTGGCCTCGTCCTTCGGGACTTCCTTGAGCGCCTTGAGCGACTGGCCGCTATGCCAGCGATAGAGGAGGGGTTCGGCGGCCGGCGCGGGGGCGACGAGCATCGCGGCGGCCCCCGCCACAAGAGCCAGCGGCCCGACCGCGGCCACTGGCTCCTTCTTCGGACGGCCCGGCCCCTTCGGCTTCTCCTTCTCCGTCGGCTTCAAATCCTCCACGACCAAACCGGATGCGTCGAGGGCGACCACCTTGAACGTCCGTTTCGTCGACGACACCTTATCCGAGAGCACCAGCAAATTGGGCTCGTCGTAATCCCGATCCTTTTTGGCGGTGATGCCGGGGAACCAGTACTTGACGACCTTGACGCGGCCGCTCGCAGTAATTTCAACTTGGTAGGCGTACGGGTTGAAGTTGTCGCGGATCAGGGCGAAGCCGGTGCCGTCCGCGCGGGCGACGGCAATGGTCAACTGGATCGCCCCCGAGATGTCCGGCAGTTGCTTCGCCTTGGCCTGAGCGTCCGGGTCGGTGATATTCACGGCGAAGCGCGCCTTCGCTTCTTTCCCTTCATCGGTGCGGGCGACCACGGTGATTTCCGACTTGCCGCTGAGGCCCTTGGCCGGCATGAGGGTCAGCGTTGTGCCGGCCGAGTTGAGCTTGTACGAGCCGGGCGGGAACGGCTTGCCGTCCGCCTTCACTTCGATGGTGATCTTGCCGGTCGGGCCCAAATCGCCGTTGAGGGCGAGTTTGATCGGATCGATTTCCTCGCCGAGTTCGATGGCGATGTCGCGGATGCGTTCGAAGCTCAGAGCAGGCGGCGCGGGCAGCGGCCCGTGGAAAATGTCGTTCTGGACCAACAATGAGTAATCGCGGCCGCGAGTGGCGAGCACGGGTGCGTACAGGATGGGGGTGATGTTGCGGCCCGCCTCGGGGGTCAAGTTCATGGCGGTTTGAAGCAACCCGCCCTCGGCGGCGGCGAAGGCCGTCGGGATCGCCAGCAGCGATCGCCGCGCCGTCGCCCCATCGAGGATGATCACTTCGCTGTGAATCTTGACCTTCAGGTTCTTGCGATCGGCGGAAACCGGCCTGCCGCGAACGGTGGAGGCCCGCGTTTCGTTCTGAATGTCGATCAGCGTGATCTGGTGCAAGAGATCGAGCTGATAGTAGCCGTGGAGGAAGTCCTCGACGGTCCACATGTCGGCCTTATCGAACTGGATTTCGAACTGGGCGCGGCTATAGGCCGGCTTTTTCGGAGCGAGCAGCGGCGTCCCGGTGTTGTCGTTTTGCGACAGGTCGTGGACCGTGAAACCGGGCGCCACTTTCGCCTGAAGCAGGATGCGGGTCATCGCTTCGACGTATTCCCGGCGAGCGATTTCCGGATCGGGGGGAGCGCTCCGCAGTTTTAAGATCGACAGTCGCTTCCGTTCGGCCTTGATCGTGTCGTAATCGGCTTGCTGCTTGCGGATTTCGTCGTCCAGTTTGGCGGCGACGGCCCCTTGCGCGGAGATTGGTTCGTACACGAAGACGTACCCGGCCGCGGCGCTCCCAAACAGGAGGATCAGCGCCATGAGCAGGATGGCCATGTTGCGTTCGCGGGGAGACATTCAACAATCCTGGCTGGGGGGTCGTCGGTTGGATTTTACCACGCAAGGCCGATTCTCGATAGCTTCGGCTCAAGACCATTCCACAGCTTGAATCTTGGTGGCACAGGCCTTCCTGCCTGTGCTCCGCAGCTTGCACAGGCAGGAATGCCTGTGCCACTAAAACCGACAGTCGCGGCGCTTTATTCGTCCGGTTCGTCCGGGGCATCGGGTTTCGTTTCGGCCGGCTTCTTCTCCGCTTCCTTCGCCGCCGTCGTACCGACGGTGACGGTGCGCCGCGGCGGCTTGAACCCCACGGGCGGCGCCGTCGTGTAATCGGTCGGCGGTCGATGGAATACCCGCGTCGTGATCGTGGCCGATTCGTTGAACCCCGCGATGGGTTTCTCCTGACCGCCGATCTTCGTTTTCGTGTCGCTGTAAAACTTCTGCGCCTTCGTGTTCGAACCGACGATTTTGTCCATGACCATGCGGGAATACTGAACGTTCTTGCCGGCCACGCCGATCGTCAGTTCGGCCTGGGCGATCTGCTTGCCGTTCTTGTCGGGGCGAATCGCCGTTCCCTTGAAGCTGGTGACGCGGAGGGCGTCGCCCTGGGGCAAGCGGGAGCTCATTTCGTAAAGTTCGTCCAGGTAGTTGACGCCGCGGGCCTCCCACTTCTCGGCAGCCTCGAGCCGCTTGTGGTCCGGTTGGGCGTCGGCGAGCAACTTCTCGAGGTTCGCCTTCTCGGCCTGCTTGCGGGCCACTTCCTCATCGGCGGAATCGACGGCGAGGTAGCCGATCGTTCCCATGCCGAGAAGGAGAACCGCGGCAGCGATGGCCGAGGCGATGTACAACTTGCGTTTGGGATCTTTCTTGACGACCGGCTGGCGGGGCGAAGCGAAGTTGATCGGCAAGCCGCCGCTCTTGCCGGCGAGGAGGCCGGCGGCCCCGGCGTAGCGGCCGCGCTGCTTCGCGGGAACCGATTCGATCGCGCCCGCCGCCGGATCGTACGTGTGAATCGGGACCGGCAAGTTCTGCAGCCGCGACGACCAGCCGCCGAGCATGTGCTCGGCTTCCGGAACGTACAGCGCCTTCACCGGATGGCCCGCGTTCTGGCCGTTGTAAGTCGTGAGGTTCCGCTTCACTTCACCGAGCAGCAAGGCGTCGTTGACGAGCACCTGGCTCGGCACGGCGCGGGTGAAGGCGACCTTACCGGCGCGAACGACCGTGAATTCGCCCCCTTGCGGCCCGAGCGTAACCACGGCGGCGGCATCGAGGGGCGATTCGAGCGGCGGCGCTTGCCGGCTCGCCAGAGCGTGCGTCAGGCCGGCGGCGACGGCGAACGGCCGCGGCGTCACGGCCGCGATTTTCAAGCCCGCCGCCGCGATCATCGCTTGAACCGACTCGTAATACTCCAGGCGAACGACGACCACCATCGCCCGTCGATCGGCTTGGGGATCGGCGGAATCCTCGGCGATCGGCGTGTAATCGAGAACGATTTCGTCCGGGCTTTCCGTGATTTCCTTCAAGGCCTGGAAGCGAACGATGGCCGGTTCGCTGTCGCTATCGACGGGTGGATGCTTGATGTCCTTGAGGATGACCTTGTCGCGGCCGATGCCGACGAGAACGGGGGCGGCGGCGATGTTGGCATACTTGAGGCGGTCGCGGAGTTCCTCGCCCAGTTTCTCGGCGGTGGCGGCAGTGAGGGCGGGCGGGCCGTGCTCGTCGCCGGGCAGCCACGCCACCGCGTGTTCCACCCGCGACCCGCTGGCACCGGCGACGCCGGAAACAATGATCATCCCTTCCGCATCGAGGTCGATCGCGATGTAGCGCGTGCCCGGCGTCTTGGTCGAGCGGATTGCGTTCGGTTGCGTCATGATGGTCGTTCCCAGCGTTGCCCTGACTTCTAGTAGTCCTTCAGGTTTCTAGCCAACCAGCCCCCCCGCCTCTCCCCGTTGGGGAGAGGCCGACATCTCGCGCCAGCGAGATGCCGGGTGAGGGGTCTTGTTATTCGGAATCAATCCTCACCCGGTTTGCTCGCTGCGCTCGCAAACCACCCTCTCCCCAACGGGCAGAGGGTCAGATCGGTAAATGGCTTGCCGCTCTCGTCGTTTCCTTCCAATTGCAAAAAGTCAACACCGGCTGGAAGCCGGTGCCACCCACGGCTACTGCGGGGGCGGCGGGGTAAAGCCGCGGGGCACGTCCAGGTCCGTCAGGTCGCGGAAGTACAGGATGCGCGGCGCGCCCTGGTTCGTGTCGATCACCGCTTCCACCCGCGCCGCCGGGCCGCCCTGCGTGAAGTAGCCCATCGAGTGAACCCGATACACCATCGTACGCCCCGAGACGTATTTCTCGATGGCGGCGAAGACGGTCGGGCTGATTCCGGCGCCGATCACCCAGGCGCCGCTCGTCGTCGCCGGGTCGCCGGGATTCAGGCCGTCGCGCTGGGCGATGATGTTGTCGATATCCGATTCCTGGAGACCGGCAGCGCCGGCGGCCGACGCGAGGGACGCAGTCGCCGCGGTCGTGCCGGCACTGGAACCGCTACTCGCAAGGGCGGCGGAGGCCGAACTGCCGCTCATCGCGATCAGCGCCATCAGCACTTCTTTTGGGGCCGTGTTGATGTTGATCCGCGGCGCCAGTTCCACGTCCACCGTGGTGGAGGCGGCGTCGTAAAGCGCGCCGATCAGCGTCGGCAGTTGGCCCGGATCGTTGAGCGGGCAGGCCACGACGATCGTCGGCGTGTTGTTGTCTGCCCCGGCCGGTTTAGGCAGCGTCACCTGCGTGTTGATCAGGGCCGTCAGCGATTTCAACCGACCCTTCGGCTGGGTCGTTCCCGCCGAGATGGCGGCCTGTACGGCGGCATCGGCGTCGCTCGTCGACCCCATGGTCGGGCCGTTCGAATTATTCGATTGTCCGCTGCCGGTGGTCGCGGCGTTCATTTGAACAGCGGAGCCGCCGAAGAGTCGGTAGGCCATGATGTACGCGGCCAGGTCCGGGCCAACGCGGCTCTGCAACCGCGTATAGAGCCCCGGCAGGTCTTCCGGTTCGCTGGCGTTCACGTTCTCGCGGAGCACGCCGAGCGAATCCATGTTCAATTCGCGGCCGTAGACCGTGATGTAATCGGAGAGGCCGCGATCGAACTGCGATCCGCTCCCCTCGTCGTCCACGCCGTTGCGATTGCGGTCCGTGCCGTAGAGCAATTGCGGCGTCACCCCTTGCACGAACAGCAGTTCGTCGAGGCTATTCAAGGGGCCGTTCTTCGCCTTGAAGCCTTTGCCCTGGTAACTGGACGATTCGGCGCCGTTGGTCCGCGGGTCGTCGTCGCCATCCACCCAGTCGACGATGGCATCGATGGCGTTGGCGGTGAGCAGCGATCCGCACGGCTTCTGCGATGCCTGAAGGGCTTGCTGCAAGGCGGTCAGGGCGGCGGCCAGCATTTCGCCGGAGGGGTCGGCGAGGATCAGGGCGTTGATGTTCAACTTGCCGGCTTCGTCCGTGACCGCCCCATAACGAGCGACGTAGCCGCCGTTGCCGTCCGGGGCGACGGCGATGAGTTGGCAGTTGGCCTGGGTCCGCGGGCCGACACCCTGGCGAACGATCTGCGGCTGGAAGGCCCCGTCGATGAACGGGTTGCCGCCCAGTTCCGTGGTGAATGTCGTGGGGTCGGCAAGCATGGCGGCGGCATAATGGACGCCGGAGACCGCGGCTTCGCGAGCCTGGACCGCATCGCAACTGCGGGCGGCGGCCCGGTATTCCGCCGTCATCAGTTCGGTGAACTGGTAGGCGGCAAGCGACAGCACCACGGAGACGATGAGCACCGCGACGAGCACGTAGCCGGGCCGATTTTGTGGGGAAGCGCGCATCATCGGCCGCCTCCCTTCGCGCCGCCAGTGGTTGGGGCGGCGGGCGCGGGCGAACTGGCCTTGGGTGCACTCGATGCCGCGGGGGCCGGTGTGCTCGCCTTGGGGGCGCTCGAAGCGCCGCCCATGGCACCGCCGCCACCGGTGGCGCCGGTACTCGCCCCGGACGTGCCACTCGCTCCCATTGAACCGTTGGAACCGCTCGCGGCCGGAGTGCTCGCACTCGAACCGCTGGCATCCGAACCGGTATCGGTGCTCGGCGCGATCATCGTCGGCGTCAAACTGCCGGGCGCCGCCCGCACCGGAATCACCTTCACCAATGTGGTTTCATAAGCGGTGCCATTCGGCCGACTCGAGGGGAACGAAAAGTTCAACGTCACCCGCACGGCCCGCGGCGGACCGATCGGCGTCACCCCGTCGTCGCTCATCGTCGAACCGTCCGGGTTCCACGACGATTGCCAGGTCGTGCCATCGAAGTATTCGAAGGTCGCGTCGGTGATTTCCGGGGCCAGCACGTCGGTCGCTTCGGTCGAGTAATCGGGGTCGGTGTTGTCGCGGATGCCGTCGGCGGTGACCCACGAGCGCTCCTGCCGGCACAGGCCGCTTCCCGCGCTGATCCAGTAAGTCACGCGGTACAGATCGCTCGGCGTCGCGACATCCGAACTCGCCGCGCTGAGGCCATCGACAGTCGTCAGCGCCAGCGGAACGCGGCTATGGAAGACGGTCAGTTGCTTGTCGGTTCCCATGATGCCGGCCTGGAAGCCGACGTCCGCGGCTTGGGGCGCGGCCGCCGCGTCGCCGCTCATCGTCACGGTGGTCGTGGTCGTCGCGCTCGGGTCGGGCGCGGTGGTTCCGGCGCCGGTCGGAGCCGCGGCGCTTGCGCTGCTCGCGGTCGTCGAGGAGGATGCGCTGCTGCTCGTGCTGGGGGCGGCGTTCCCGCCGGACTTGGGCGGCAAGGGCGCCAGCGAACTGGCCAGGTCCATGTTGATGCGGGTGAACACGCCGCGAGCCAGGTTGTCCACGTCCACGTTGTCGCGGCTCTGCTGCGTCTGCCGCAGCGTGATGTCCATGGCGAAGTAGAGCGCCGACAGGAGCAAGAGCGCGATCAGGCTCGCGAGGAGCACTTCGAGCAGGGTGAAGCCGCGGCGGCGGGTGGCCAGTTTCACGGCGCGGTTCCTCCCGTGGTGCTCGGGTCGGGCGGGGGCGGCGGCACTTCGGCCTGCGACGCGGAGCCCATCATCGCCGGATCGTACATCATGCGGCCCAGCGCGAAGGTAAAGGTGATGCCGCGCACCGGACGCTCGACGGTGACGGTCACGAGGTACAGGTTCGGCGGGCCGGCCGGCTGGGCGGTATTCGTCCACGTCCACTGCGAGTCGTCGCCGTCGAAGGTGCCGCTGCCGTCGGTCATCCCCAGCGCGCCGCACTCGATCTCGGCCAACTTCGATTCGGCCAGCCGCGTGCTCCGCATCTTCAGACGGGCGATCTGTCCGTGCTCCGTGCCGATTCCCACCAGTTGCCCGATGGCTGCGAGTGCCAGGAGCATGATGGTCAGGGCCAGCATCACCTCGATGAGGGAGAAGCCCCGGCGGCGCGACTTCACGGCTTCCCTCCGCCGTTGGAACTCGCGGGCGGTAGCAGACGGGCGGTCCCGGTGATCCCGCGCAAGCGGATTTGCATCGCCTGGTAGCCGGTCTCGTTCACTTCGATCATCGTAGTATCGACGCCGCCATCGGTTCGGCAGGTCCCGTTCGGCAGGAAGGTTCCCAGCGTGATCCAGCCGTCCGAACCGGCGATGGGCGCGGCCTCGCCGCTATCGGCATCGGCAACCACGGTAATGCTCGTCTTGACCAGCTTGTATTCGACGGTTTTGGTCGAGGCGGTGGATGCGTCGGCGGCGGCTTGCGTGGCGAAATCCGGCCCTTCGGCGGCCATGCGAATGCGGTCGCCCGAGGAAGTAATGGCAAGCCGGTAAGGCACGCCATCGGTAATCGCCAGGCCCCGGGCGTCGGCGATCAACCCGCGAACTCGATCCGCCGTCGCTTTCTGTTCGGCATTTCGCTTCAGGCCGAACAGGCTCGGCATCGCCGCCGTGGCGAGCAGAATGATGAACGCCAGCACGACCAGCAGTTCGAGCAGCGTGAACCCAGATCGCGGCGGCTTCACTCGCACGGCGACACCTCGTTGGGGCGAAGCTTTCTTACTGCACGCGGGAATTGTTACCGACGCCGTACTGGCTGATCGTCACGTGGCTGCGCGGCGATGTCGTGTAGACCAGCACGGAAGGCGTAGCATTATCAAGCATGAAGTTTGGGTTGATCTGGAACGGCTGGCCCCACGGATCGAGAATGTCGTTCTGCGGATCCTTGAGGAAAGGCGTCATGGTTTGGCCCCATGGGGGCGATTGCAGTTGCTGGATCGATTGCGGGTAGGTGCCGGTATTGTTGTTCGAGTCCATGTAATACTGGTCGCAAGCATTGGCGAGGGTTTTGGCTTTCAGTTGCGCCTGGCTTTGCTTCGCCTTTTCCAACTGGCTAAAGGTGGCGACGGAAGCGACGCTCGCCAGGATCACGAGGATGGCGACGACAACGAGAACTTCGAGGAGTGTGAAGGCGGCGCGGCGAGAGGCGCGGCGGCGGGGGGTGGACAAAATCATCGGTACTTCTCCTGTTTACCTCTAAAGGAGGGCGAGTCGACCGAATGGGTCATTGCCAATTCAGTGTAAGTATAGTCCCTGGGGGGGTTAATCAATAATGAGAGAACCGGCGGCGGGAGGGTTTTTCGGCGGGTTCGCGAGGTAATTGGGCGCTTCGGTTAATATCGGAGCTCATAGAATTCGGTGGCACAGGCATTCTTGCCTGTGCGAGCTTGCAGCACAGGCAAGAAGCCTGTGCCACTTACTCTTATCCCACGGCATTGCCCATCTTGAATACCGGCAGCAGCAGCCCCGCCACCACCAACAGCGTTACCCCAGCCATGACGAGCAACATCAATGGTTCCAACAGCTTGACCATCATATCCAGTTGCCGAGCGGTGCGCTTTTCCAGGCTATCCGAAATATCGATCAGAACCTTCTCCAGATTATTGGATTCTTCGGCAATGGCGATCATCTCGACCACATCCGGCGGGAAGTAACCGGACTTACGGAGCGGGTCGGCCAATTTTTCCCCAGCGGTCACATTCTCGGCCGATTTTTCAATGGCTGCCGTCAGCACGCGATTGCCGGTCGAATCCTTGGCGATCGTCAAGGCGCGAAGGATTGGGATGCCATTGTGCAGCATGGTGCCGAGGATGCGGGTAAAGCGGGTGAGCGCGAGTTGCAGGAAGATGGCGCCGAAGAGCGGCAGTTTGATGCGGCGGCGGTCGGCCCAGACTCGGCCCGGACCGCGCGTCCACCGGACGAAGTAGACCACCCCCGCGACGATCAGCCCGGCCGTAATCCATCCCGGCGGCGAGCGCAGGAAGTTGCTGAAATCCATCAAGTACATCGTCAGTGTCGGCAGTTCACCCTTCTCCTTCAGTTTCGCGAAGATCGGCTCGAACTTCGGAACGAAGAAGATGACGAGGATGTTCAGTACCGAGAAACCGGCAAGGCCCAGGAATACCGGGTAGGCCATCGAGCCGATGACCTTCGCTTTCATGTCTTCCTGGTGTTCGACGAAGACGGCGATGCGTTTGAGGACGTCTTCGAGGAAGCCGCCTTCCTGGCCGGCGCGGACCATGCTGACGGCCAGTTCGTTGAAGACGCGCGGGAAGCCGCCCATCGCCTGGGCCAGGCCGGTGCCGTCGGCCACCTTGCCGCGGATTTCGCGCAACACGGATTGCAGCGTCGGATTGGTGCTTTGCCGTTCGAGCAGTTCGAGGGAGCGGAGCAGCGGCACGCCGGTGTGCAGCAGGTCGGCCAGTTGCGAATAGAACGTGGCGAGGTGGCGGCCCTTGACGCGCTTGGCGAAGAACCCGCCGCTGCCGGCGCCGGTGGTCTGCGTGCGCGAGCGCGTGATCTCGAGCGGGTAAAGTCCCTTGGCGTCGAGCGCCATGGCGGCTTCCCGCTCGGTATTCGCGGCGATCGTGCCCGTGGACTTCGCGCCCGTCCGGGCCATCGCGGAATAGACGAAATCAGGCATTGCTATTCCATTGCGGGAGCGCTCGGCTCCGCCTCGCGGCTAATCGAGCGTCAGGAATGCAAAAGCATCGAGCCAGCCAGCCATTCTGACCCTCTCCCCGTTGGGGAGAGGGTGGTTTGCGAGCGCAGCGAGCAAACCGGGTGAGGGGCTGAATTCGCATAACTAGACCCCTCACCCGCAATCTCGCTGTCGCGAGATTGCGGCCTCTCCCCAACGGGGAGAGGCGTGGGGCTGTTGGCTCCATGTCATTGCTTTGATGTCGGTCAGTAGCGCCCTCCGCTCGCCTTCAGAAAAGCAAAAGCATCGAGCCAGCCAGCCATTCTGACCCTCTCCCCGTTGGGGAGAGGGTGGTTTGCGAGCGCAGCGAGCAAACCGGGTGAGGGGCTGAATTCGAATAACTAGACCCCTCACCCGCAATCTCGCTGTCGCGAGATTGCGGCCTCTCCCCAACGGGGAGAGGCGTGGGCTGGTTGGCTCTTTGTCATTGCATTAATGACCGTCAGTAATCGGGACTCGGCAGTCGCGGCTAACTGATGTCGCCCGCCGTCACTCGCGAGACCTCGTCGATCGTCGTGGTGCCGTTGAGCACCTTGCGCCATCCGTCTTGGCGCAGCGTAATCATACCCGCTTTCAACGCCTCGTGGCGAATTACGCCGGCATTCACGCGCTGGCCGATCAGATCCTTGATTAGCTCGTTGTTGACCATCAGTTCGAAGATGCCTTTGCGGCCGCGGAAGCCGCTTTGCCGGCACGACCGGCACCCCGTCCCCTTGAACAGCGACCCGCCATTGGCGTCTACCGAGGCTATCATTTCGACCATGCCCTGTTGGATTGCCACGTCCGGGGCGGGCTTGACGCCCTGCTTCCGCAATGGGAAATCGAGCGGCAGGCTCTCGAGATCGGGCACATAACTCGTCTTGCAATCGGGGCAGATCGTTCGCACCAGCCGCTGCGCCAACACCCCTTCCACGGTGCTCGACACCAGGAATGGTTCGACCCCCATGTCGATCATGCGGGTGAAGGCGCTCGGGGCGTCGTT